>CALXBS010000001.1 GCA_944386605.1 uncultured Clostridia bacterium
AGCTATTTTTTTATACGAAAAATGAGTGAATTTTCTTCACTCATTTTTCTTTGGGACTTTTTTTACAGCCCCTTTATTATTATACAAAATTAAAAAATTTTCAATACTTTATGATAAAAAATATATAAAAGGGGCTATTTTTTTATAGCCCTTTCATTTTATTATATTCTTTCAATAATTACATTTTGTGTAAAGACATCATTCTTAACTTCTGCATATATTTGTGAATGTTTATTCTTTTTAATTAATTTAGAAACTTCCCATAAGCCTAGTCCAGATTTTACTTTCTTGCTTGAAACTCCTTTTTCATAAATTTGATTTAAATCAATGTCTGCTGAAGAATCAAATGTATTAGATATTTTGATAACATCTGCATTTTTTCTAGTGTCATAAGATACTTCTAATTTTAAATATTTATTTGAAGTTTTTTGTGTAGCTTCAATTGCATTATCTAGTAATATTCCAAAGATTCGTGATAATTCAGGTTTAGGAAAACAGATAGATTTTATATCTGATTCCATTTCAATATCAAACTTAATATCATGATCATTTGTATAGAAGTATTTTGATCCAACAATTCCATAAACTCCAGGATCATTAAAATTATCTGGATTAATTGCTGATAACGTATTAATGTCATGACATTCTTTTAATAAAGAATCAACATAATCTTTTAATCGATCATAATTTTTAGTTGCAACATATCCATTTAGTGCTTGGATGATATTGTTGTAATCATGTTTTTGTATCCTTACACTATCTACTGCTTCTGATAAAGCTTTATTTTGTGTTTCTAAAACAGTCATTTCAGCTTTAGTTTTTTCCTTAGATATTTCATTACCAAAATATTTAAATATCAAGAAACTAACTAGTATAATCTGAATAATATTGATAATTAGTAATGGTAGAGGATAAGTATAATATGTTAAAGAAAATAGTAATAATTGTGGTAGGATATATCCAGCTAGCATAACTAATAATAATTTAAAATCAATATATTGTATTTTACTTTTAATGTTCTCCTTGTTTCTTACAAATAAATAATATAAGAACACAAGTAAAAATATCATAGATTGTTGTAATGAAATTAGTATTAATAATTTTGTATAATCTACTGTTAACATCTCTGCAGTTATACCAAAATTTGCAATTAGTAAATAAGTTAATATTTCAGTAACTGCAGATACTATATAATAAGTAAGTGTTATCAATATACTTTTTAGAAAACTTACTTTGAAGCAAATCCAAGGTATTAAACTTAATATTATAGCTGTTACTGTTGAATTTACAATTGGCATATTAAAATATAATTTAGCATAATAACTTATGGTATTAGTTATTAAAGCTATAATGAAAGACGCTATAATATCTTTTTTTATGATCATGTTGTTAGTAATAGATTTGGATAATACTATATAATAGTATGTGACAATAATTGTTTGTAATAATATAATTATAATTGAATAGATTAAGTTACTCATGTGGTCCTCCTTATATGTAAAAATGTGATGTGACAGGACATTGTCTATTATTTGTTAATAGAGCAATTCCATTTTTCCTATCAATGCTTAAAATTTGTTTTTCGTTAACAATACAGGAACGATGACATCTTCTAAAATTATTTGGTAATTCGTCTAATAGAACATCTAATGGTTTGGTTGTTATTTCTTCGGAATGTGTTGTGATAATATGTGATTTATTACTTATTTTTTCAATATAAAGGATTGTATCTGCACGTATAGATTTCCATTTATTAATATTTAAAAAACTAATCTTATCTGCCATATAATCTTTTTTTAGTCTTGAAATTAAATCTTGTAAGATTTCTTTATTAATAGGTTTAAATAAATAATCATATACTTTTACTGTAAAAGATAAATGTAAATATCTTTGGTGTGCGGATAAAAAAATCAAATAAAAATTTCTATTGATTTCTCTTAAATCTTTGGCAAAGTCTATTCCATTTTTTCCAGAAGATTTAAAATCTACATCTAAAAATAGTACATCTATTTCATTATTAGCAACTGAATCGTAGATTTCTTTTTGATTGCCAGTGATTAATGTTATTTCAGCATCCAAATCTTGTTCCATTATTTCAGCTTCTAACATTTTGGCAATTCCCTTGATACTTTCTAGACAGTCATCGCACATAGCAATTTTTAACATAAAACCACTCCTATATTCATAATAAAACATATTTATATAAAAAAATTTGAGAAAAAGTGTAATTATGTATAATAAACAAGGAATTTAATTTATATTATACATAATTACCAATTTTTACCAAATATTTCTAAAACTGTTATTACTATACTACAATTTTTTTCGTTTGTCAACTCATAAAGCTTTATTTTACTAAATTTTTAGAGGCAAAAAACGACATAAAATGACAATTATGATTGTAATAAAAAAAGAGATAAGAAATATAATGGATATAAGGAAGTGGTAATTTTGAAACTAAATAAAAAAGAAAAAAAGAAATTTTTTCATACACTGATGAAGCAAATAAAGACCAGTAATCACGTAAATGAAGCCAAAAACAAGTTTTCGGAAATATTAGAAATGCCACAAGAAGTTTTATCCAATTATACAAGAATTACTAGTATTGAAAATACAGATGTTTTAATAGAAGGATATAAAAAAATTGTCGATTATGGAGATAATTTTATAAAGATAAAAACCAATAATCGTTTTGTCATTATAGATGGATTAGATTTGGATATAAAAGAAATTACAGATAGTGAATTAGTCATATCGGGAAAAATTTCAAGTTTAAATTATAGAGACAATTAAAAGGAGAGTATATGAGTTTAGAAAAGAACATAAGTAAATTAAAAGGTGTAGCTACTGTACAAATTGAAGGATATTTTACAGAAAGATTTATTAACCTTTGTAAGTTAAATAACATTAAAATATGGAATATTCGTACAATTGTAAATGGAGTAGTAAGATTTGATATAGCGATATCCGAATTTAAAAAGTTAAAACCAATTGTAAAAAAAACCAAATGTAGATTAAGAATCAAGAATAAAAAAGGCGCTTATTTTATATTTTTTAAATATAGGAAAAGAAAAACTTTTGTATTGTTACTTACTTTTTTAATTATATTAAGTATTGTATTTTCGACTTTTATTTGGAAAATAGAAATAACAGGAAATGTCAGTATATCGAATGAGGAAATTTTATCTGCTTTAAAATCCTCTGGAATTTATATAGGGAAAAATAGACTAAGAATTGACAAGAAAGATACGATTAATGAAATGCGTGTAGAGTTACCAGATCTTTCGTGGATAGGAATTGAATTAGATGGTACTAAGGCAATTGTAAAAGTAGTTGAGAAAACGAAAATAGATGAAGAGAATGTACAAGAGGCAAAAATTGGGAATATTATTGCTGATAAATCTGGTGTTATTACTAAAATTATACCAGAAAATGGGACTGCGTTATTAAAAGAGGGAAGTTATGTAGAAGAAGGGAACATTTTAATAGAAGGTGCTATTTATAGTAAGTTATTAGAACCACAGTATGTTACGGCTAAGGGAATTGTCAAAATTAATACAGAATATCAATTTAAACAAGAATATCCATATAGTATTATGGAAAAGAACTATTTATCTAAAAAGAAATATACATTAGGAATTACAATAGATTCTAAAGAAATGTTTATAAATTATTTGAATAAAGAGAAAAAATATGATATAAATAAATATAGCAAAACAGTTCATTTATTTGGAAAAGAAATATCATTAGATTGGTATGAATGTTTAGAGTATGAAGAAGTAGAGAAAATAAGATCTAAAGAAGAATTAGTAGAGATTGCTTATGAAGATAGTGGAAAATACATAGAAGAAATTTTAGCAGAGGTTAAATCTGGTATTGTAGTAGATAGAAAAGAAACAATAGAAGAGACAGAAAATGGTATCATATTTACAATGAACTATGTAGTAAATGAACAAATCGGAAAATTTGTAGAAAGGAACTAAATTATGGAAAATAATAATATACAAATTGATATAGATGAAGCAATTATAGAATTTGTGAAATCTCATTGTATAGATAAAATAGATATTAAAAAGAAAGTAGAAGAAATTGTAGAAGCTGTTTTAAAAGAACAAAATATAAATGCAAATATAGTAGATGTTAGTATTCAAAGTGCTACAGAAGAAGAGATTAAGGAGATTAATAAAAAATATAGGGGAGTGGATAAAGCAACCGATGTTTTATCCTTTCCTATCTTTACCAGAGAAGAAATAAAGCAAATGGGATCTGGTAGTAATTTACAATTAAATACGGAAATTGAACTAGGAGATATTATTTTATGTTTAAATATCATAGAAAAACAATCTAAAGAATATGCTACAGGGCTTATAAGAGAAATACTATATATGATTACACATGGTATGTGCCATTTGGTAGGACATGATCATGAAATAGAAGAAGAAAAAGTGGTTATGAGAGCCTTAGAAGAAAAAGTTTTAAAAAAAGTAGGTGTTGGAAACCCTCATGAAAAATAAGAAAGAAAAAATAGATCTTGTGGAAATCAAAAAGAATAAAAATCTTTTTACTGCGCTTGGACATGCTATTGATGGAATTATTAGAGCTTTCAAAACAGAAAGAAATTTAAGAATTGATTTTTTGATAGGTTTAGTAGTATTAATTAGTAGTTTATTTTTTGATTTTACTAAAACAGAATTTGCTTGTTTATGCTTAACAATCGGATTTGTTATATTTTCAGAAATGATTAATTCTACTGTAGAATATATTGTTGATTTGATTACGGATAAATATGATGATAGAGCAAAAGCTGCTAAAGATATAGCAGCTGGAGGAGTACTTGTTTCCTCTTGTGTTTCAGTAGTTGTTGCTTACTTTTTATTTGCTAATAAATTAGCAAATGCTACTACTGCAATTATCTCTTCTATATTAGCTTCTCCATTGCATATTTTGTTTACAATTGTGTTTGCAGTGATTCTTTTAAGCATTATTTTAAAAGGAATATATAGTAAAAGTGATGACTATAGTCATTCAGGTCCAAGTCTTCGAATTGCTCTTGCTGCTGCTTTGACGTTATATGCATTTATTATAACCAAAAGTTTATTAGTTTGTGGAATTTGTTTGATTTTAAGTTTAATGATTACACA
This sequence comes from uncultured Clostridia bacterium, assembly GCA_944386605.1. Lineage (GTDB taxonomy): Bacteria > Bacillota > Clostridia > TANB77 > CAG-465 > CAG-465. Next base: position 5,142 of record CALXBS010000001.1, read on the forward strand.
ATTTAAAGTAAAAGATAAAAGAAACAAGATTGTATTTACTATTTTAAGTGCAAGTATAGGAATATTAATTGTTTTAATCATTTATCAAATTGTGTTAATGGGACCTAGTATTTTAGAAAAAATAAATCAATTGTTAGGAGGAAGACTATGATAACAAATTTAGATTTAATTCGTATTGCAAAGAATGCCAGAAAAAATGCAGTTTGTAGTAGAACTAACTATTCTGTAGGAGCAGCACTTATCACAACAGAAGGAAATGTATATATAGGTGCCAATATAGAAGAATATTCTATTTTGGGATTATCGAATTGTGCTGAAAGAGTTGCTATTCAAAATGCTTTATCGCATGGAGAAAGAGATTTTAAAGCAATTGCAGTGGTAGGAGGAAAGAGTACATCGGAAGAAGTAGACGCAACTTTAATACCATGTGGAACTTGTTTACAATATATATTGGACATGTGTAAAGATATTGATATTATCATGTATATGGATAAAAAGTTAGTAGAATTAAAAGCAAGTGATTTATTAAAAGTTCCTTTTATATTAGAAAATCACAATTAGTCTAGAATAATAAAAGTAAAAAACTATATATAATATATTAGATGAGGTGAAATTATGAACTTAAAATATGTTATAGTAGTTTTTTTTCTTTTTTCTTTTATCATTACCTGTTATTTTGTAATGGAACAAAAAAATAATGAAATAGAACAAGTAAGAGAAACCTTTAGTATTGCTAGTCATTCAAGTATTCGTAATTATCATGAAGCACAAGGAAATATGGAAATAGATATTTATTATCCCGTAACGAATGTAGAAAAATTAGATGAGATTATAGAGGCTTATGTTCATACAGAAATTGAAAATTTTAAGTCTATTTTTCAAAATGTGGAAGAATATCATGCAGAATTAAAAATAACTTTTAATGAATATCAAAAAGAAAATATCATTGCTTTTGCGTTTACAAAGTATCTGGATACGGGAGGAGCACATCCTAATACATATACACATACCATTAATTTTAACACCAAAACAGATCAAGTTATTACAATCGAAGATTTGGTAGAAATAGATAGTAATTTATTAAATAGTCTGTCTACAATTTCAAGAGAAAGTTTACAAAATAATGAAAATATTGTGCAGTATGGAGTAAGTGACTTTTTTTATTCTGGAACAGAGCCTAAAATAGAGAATTTTCAAAATTTTGTTTTGGACGAGAAAAATTTTATTATTTTCTTTGATCGTTATAGTATAGCACCTTATGTTGCAGGTGATTTTATCGTAAAAATTCCATATGAGAAATTAAATATGAATGCTATTTTTTAAATCAAAAGACAGCCTTCCCTTGATAGGAAGACTGTCCTGTTTTTGTTACTGCTTTTAAAACTCTTTTAAAGCGTTAAGAAGTGCAGTAATCTTCTGGCTTTTCTTTAAAACCTCATCTGCAGGGATTCCAACGGCTTTTTCAAAATCTTCGCAGATTTTTAAATAATTTTTATGAGCCTCTAAAAGTCTTGAGATCTCGTCTGCGTGCTTAAAAACCAACTCACCGGTAAGCTTAGGTTCTGCCTTTTTTGCAGTTACTACAGGTTGCGCTGAAGTTTTAGAAGACTCAAATGGGTCTGCCGGTAAAGAGGTTATTTTTAAATCGATCCCTTCTGGAATCACAGAAGAAAGTCCGGAATCAGGAAGAAAAGTTTCAAAATAATCTGCTATCGGCTTAGCTACATCTTTGAAAAAACTAGCTTCTACAGAAGAAAACTTCATGGCTTTTAAACCGCCATAATAATTTTTCTCAATTGGACTTCTTAATAGATAAAGAATGCGGTTTAAGTCTTCTTGTCCCAGATATTTCGTTTCATTACATTTCTGCTTGATAAAAGACAGCAGGGTAATGTCACTTTGTAATGCCTTGACTAAATCTTCAGGATACTCTGAAACCGGCTGGTTAAGATAGGAGTCTGGATGAGCATTTTTGTAATTTGTGGCAATGTCTCCACGAAGTTTTTGAACATCTTCGACTGCAATGGCAGATAACCCTTTTTGGATCAATACCTTTTCGGGTTGAAACTTTAATTGCAGCAAAAGATCGAAAATCTCTTCATCAGTCTTCGTTAGGAGGTCTTCAATGAAAGCAGTTACTTTCTGAATTAATTCCTCATTTCCTCCAAGAGCTTTAACCGTCTTTGTCCGTAATTCTACTTTATTCATACTTTCTCTCCTTTAACATTTATTTTTGGATCAGTTATTGTTCCTAAAAAGTATATCACATTTTTAATTTTATGTCAACTTTAATAAGTTGATTTTGTTATGAAAAATAAATTTGTAAAATGAAAAAGTAAAAAAGCAATGAAAATCCTTAGTAATATTCTATTATTCCATTAATATAATGTAATAGGACATAGAGGTGAAAGAAATGATAAGGAAAATCTCCGCTTTATTAATGGTACTAATGATAGCATTAGGATCTGTTTCTGCAAGTACTTTTGTATATAAAAAAGAAGAAGGCAAAGTAATAGATGAATCTAGTATTTCTACTAGTGTTACAGCACCTGTATTTGAATTTGAATCTGCTTCACAAATATTAATAGAGGCAAGTACAGGTAGAGTACTTTATGCAAATAATGAAAATGAAAAATTATTACCAGCGTCCGTAACCAAAGTAATGACTTTGTTATTGTTAATGGAACAAATTGATTCTGGGAAATTGTCATATGATGATAAAGTAGTATGTAGTGCAAATGCCGCCGGAATGGGCGGATCGCAAATTTGGTTTAAGGAAAATGAAGAATTAACCATTCAAGAGGCAATAAAAGCAATTGCAGTTGTGTCCGCAAATGACGTAACCGTTGCAATTGCTGAGAAAATTGGCGGTACAGAAGGAAATTTTGTAAATATGATGAATGAAAAAGCAAAGGAATTAGGAATGGAAAATACACATTTTATGAATTCGCATGGAATTGATGAAGAAGACCATTATACAACCGCTAAAGATATCGCAATTATGTCGAGAGAATTAATAACCAAACATCCAGATATTTTAAATTTTACATCTATATGGCAAGATAGTTTAAGAAATGGCGAATTTACATTGTCTAGTACCAATAAATTAATTCGTTATTATGAAGGTGCAAATGGATTAAAAACTGGTTCTACATCTCAAGCATTATTTAATTTATCTGCTTCTGCAACAAGAAATGGTATGACTTTAATTAGTGTAGTTATGAAAGCACCTTCCTCTGATATTAGGTTGCAAGAAACAAAGCAATTGTTAGATTTTGGTTTTGCAAATTATGAAGTTAAAAAGATTTGTGAAAAAGAAGAAATATTAGATACAATACAAGTCAATAAAAATATAAGTGATATGATAGAAACGCAAATAGGAGAAGAAGTAACTATATTAACTGAAAAAGGATCAAATCCAGAAATAGAAAAAGTTATTTCATATAATGAATTAGTAGCCCCAATTCGTGAAGGGGATGTCATTGGAAAGTTGCTTATTAAAAATTTAACAACTGATGAAGTGATAAAAGAGGTAGATATTATTGCTAAAAATTCTATAGAAAAATCTGACTTTTTTGCATATTTAAAAAAGCTTGCAAAAATGTTTATTTTGGTAAATTAAAAAAATTTATATCGATTTTTAGATATAAAATGTCAAAAATGTTACATGTTTATTTCATTTGTGTATCATTTGTTTTGGCTCAATCATTTTTTTATAAAAATGGTTGATTTTTTTTTTTATTAGAGATATACTACTACCAGTAATTATTGCATTGTTTTAGCAATGTTTATGGAGGTTGAGTACAAATGATAGGGATGAGTCAAATTAAGAAGAAAACGATACAAGGGATAGTTATCGGTGCTAGTATAGGAATACTTGGTATGGCGGTTACTATTGCTTGGTCCTTAATTACGATAAAGTCATATGAGAACGGAACAAATAAAAATTATTTAGAGAATTATACAAAAACAGTAGCGGTTCTTACAAAGGATGTTATTCAAGGAGAAATTATTACAGATGATATTGTAGAGGAATTATCTGTTCACATTAACACTGTGCCAGAAGGTGCATTAGATAAAGATAGTGTAGTGGGGCAAACTGCTAAGTTTAATATTTCTGCAAAAGTCCCTATAACTGGTTCTATGGTAGATAATGAGATCATTTCTTCTGACGTTAGAATTCAAGAAATTAATACGGTTTTAATGCCAAGTGATTTAGTAGAAGGCGATACAATTGATATTAGAATCATGTATCCAAATGGTACGGACTATATTGTACTTGCACAAAAGCAAGTAAATAAAATTTATGATACTACATTTTGGCTTTATTTATCAGAAGATGAAAGACAATTGTTAAATAGTGCCGTTGTAGACTCTTTCTTAAATACTGGAACAAAACTTTATGCAACTGTATATGCTGATAGTGATGCACAAGTAAAATCAGCAGCAGATGTAGAAGGGGAAGTAAGAGGATATTTAACAACACAAATTGAAGATCAACTTGCTACTATTAAAAGAGCTTCTAATGAAGAAGCAACAACACAAATATTGGATTTGATCATTCAATATAGAAATTTTGCAAATGCTGCAACACGTACTGCAGAAAATTATCAACCAAACTCTTCTGTTATGTCTATGATGAAATCTGATAGTTTCTTAATCAAAAATGCAAGTGATACTTTAGCAAAATTAAATGCAGAAGAAAGAGCAAACATGGAAACAAGTCTTAAAAATTATAAGGCTCAAAATTCAGTATCTTATGAATCAGTTGTTAGTGGAGCTCAAAATTCTATTGCAGTACAACAAGTAGAAAGAGAAAATTTGTTAAAACAACAAAATGATTAATTATAAGGAGAGATTTTAATGCAAGTAATAGGTCTAATAGGATATGTAGATAAACATGATTTTGCTTTAAATATGTTAAGAGTTATCAATATAATGGATCGATCAGTATTATTAATAGATGGTACTTTTGACAAGAAGTATAAATATGTAATTCCAGCAATAGATGCAAATTCAAAAGCATATATTACGCAGTATAGTGATGTTGATTTTGCAGTAGGTTTTGATAATTATGAAGAATTTGAAAATTATGCACAAGAACATGGTGTCGATATAGAAAAATATGATTATGTGATTATGGATATAGATTCTGCAGAAACATATAGAAAGTTTGCAAGAAAAGAATTTACGAAAAAATATATGTTTATTGATACGAATATTTTATCTGTTGCTAAGAATAAAGAAATTGTAAAAACAATTAGAGAAAGTATGCCAGATGTGGAATTAAGATTTACCAAGGTGTTATATAAAGCATATTTATCTAGGGCAAGTGAAAATTATATAGAAAATCAACTTTCTTTATATAATGTTATTTGGCAAGATGAAGTATATGAGATTATGATAGATGAACAAGACCGAATGGTAGCAATTGATTCACAATTTAGTGGTATTATTCAAACACGTAAACATACAAAAATGTATTTATTAGCTTTAGTACAATTAGTATCTGCTTTGTTAGAAGAAGATCCTAAAAAAGTATTAAAGAAGGTAAAAAGGAGGAGAAACTAATGGCAAAAATCGTATTTTGGAATCCATTTGAAGGCATGGTTGGATGTACTCATACAGCTATTGCTATTAGTTCTGTTATGGGAATTACTCATAAATCTACCTGTTTATTAATGCACGGAAATTTTGATAGCAAAAAAATAGAATCATCTTATACTTTATATGAGAATTTAAAAGACAATAATACTTTAAATGATTCTAGTTTGGGAATTAGTCCATTGGTTAGACTTTTAAAGAGTAATAAGCTAACACCAGAAGCAATTCAAAACTATGCAAAACCTGTATTAAAAGGAAGATTAGATATCCTTTATGGAATGGAATTAGATACTGAAGAGAGTAAAAGTACACTAGAAAATATTCCTTTTATTATGAAAAAGGCAAATGAAGTTTATGATGTCGTTTTAGTAGATTTACCCAAAACAGCAAAACAAGAGTTTGTAAAAGAAGTTATTGCAAATGCAGATGTAGTAGTTATCGTATTAAATCAGGATTCCATTAAAATTGATGATTATTTTAAAGAAGTTCAAAATATGGATATTCTAAAAAATAAGACTAAATTGGTAGTAATAGGGGATTATGAAGATAAGTCAAAATACAATTTATCTAATATTAAGTTTAAATATCACTTAAAAGAACCATTATATGCAGTACCGCATAATTATCAATTTGTGGATGCTTGTAATGAAGGCAATGTATTAGATTATTTATATAGAAATATAAATGCAGAACCAAAAGATTATAATGGATATTTTATTTCTCAAACATCTCAAGTTGTAGAAAAAATTGTAGATATTGCTAAAATAAAAGAATAACAAAAGATAAAGATAAGGGGTGAAAAAATGTCAGTTGCATTTATATTTAATATTATATTATCATTAGTTTTAGTTGCATTGGTTGTATTCTTTTTCATCTATAAAGTAAGAAAAGTAGATAATAGAAAAGAAAATCAAACTATGCTAGAAAGAGAAAGATCTATATATAGTTTGGACACAATGCAAGAGTATATTAAAAAGCAATTTGATGAGATAACAAGAATGAATCTTTATGATTTGGCTTTATCAGAAGAGGAATTTGAAAGAAGAAAAAATGTAAAGTATGAATTAAAAAAGGCTTTACGTGGTGCAGGTTATGCCGATGCAAATGATAAAAAATATGTAAAAACTTTGATGTTTGACTTGTTAAGAAATAACTATAAAGTGAATAATTTTAACATTAACCATGCAATACCTTTTAATAATTTTGATGAACTTACCCCTCAAGATAAATTTGAAATATTATTACATGTATATAAGAAAGAATTTAAAGCGGAAGCTTTAACACAACTCATTACCAAATATAATTTGGATTTTCCTAAGTATGAATTTGATGAAAATGTACCTTCTTATGTAGTTACAGCAGAAGAAATTAGTCAAATATTTACAAATGAAATTACTCCAGAGACATTATCTTTTGATGATAAATTGGAAATTGTAGTACAAAGAATTTATCAAAGATATAAAGGATATAGTGTTGTGGATGATATACGTGATATGAATATTGATGGTGTATCTGGAGGTGTTTCTGGTATTCCACCTTCTTTCTTGGATCAATTATCAGATATGGAAGATTATTTGGCACAAATTCAAGATAGAAAAATACCTATGTCTTATGACTCTGTATGGATATTCTATAAAGGTAAAGCAACTTATTTACCATTTTTATCTTTTGGAAGTGAAGCTGAGTTAAAAAGAGTATGTCAAAATATTTATAAATTTAATAATCCAGGACAGTTGTCAGAATCTGTAGGATATAAAATTAATGAAATGAAAGATGGATCCAGAGTTGTTGTATTAAGACCAAATTTTTCTGAGTCTTGGGCTTTTTTCGTTAGAAAATTTGCTCCACCAACTTTGATATCTGCAGAACAACTTTTAGTACATGAAAACAAAGAACAGGTAATAGAATTATTAAAATTCTTAGTAAGAGGAGCTAGAGTAACTGCCATTACAGGAGAGCAAGGATGTGGTAAAACCACATTGCTTATGGCAATTATGAAATATTTGTATCCTACTATTACCATTCGTGTACAGGAAACAGCTTTTGAATTACATTTAAGAAAAATTTATCCATATCATAATATCTTATCTCTAAGAGAGACAGATACCATTTCTGGACAAGAAGGTTTGGATGTTCAGAAGAAAACCGATGGTGGCGTAAATATCTTAGGTGAGGTTGCTACAGACCCAGTTGCTGCTTGGATGATTCAAATGGCACAGGTTGCTTCTAAATTTACATTGTTTACACACCATGCTAAAACATTTCCAAATTTAATTACTGCTCTTAGAAATTCACTTTTAAAAATTGGAATGTTTAATTCTGAAAATGTTGCTGAAGTACAGGTTGTACAAGTTATTAACTTTGATATACATTTGAAAAAAGCAATTGATGGTACAAGGTATATAGAAAGAATTACAGAATGTATACCTTTGGATCAAAAGTTTAATTATAATAATGATTATAGAAAAGTAAAAGAAATTGATAAAAAGTTAGATAAATTTATGGATAATGCAGTTGAATTTTTTGAGCATATGACACAAGCACAAAACTATACATATAGAAATATTGTTGAGTTTGTAGATGGTAAATATGTGTTTAAAAATCCAATATCTGAACAAAATATTAGTGCTATGAGAGATAATATGTCACCAGAAGATATAAAAGATTTTGATAACTTCATTGATAATGCTTGGAGGTGATAATAAGTGGTAACATGGGCGATTATTTTATTAGGAATATCCATTGTAGGAATGCTAGGGCTTGGCCTATATTATCTATTAACCAAGAAAAAATATGAGAGTAACGCACTTTTATATAGTAAAGATAAACTTTTAATAAAAAATAAAAGTGGTATAAAGGATACATTTGATAGTATATTTCAAGTGATTTATCTTACTTTTATTAAAATGCCAATACTAAAGTATTATACAAAGAAAACAAGACTAAAATTTGAAATGACAAATGATTATGATGAATATGAAATTAGGCGTGTTACTGGTAAGTCTATGTTTATCGCTTTAGTAACCATATTTATATCACTTGCAATTTTAATTAATCTTGTTGATGATTTGTACATGACACTTATTATTCTGGTGGGAGTCATTATTATTGCAGAAAAAGTAATTGATATGAATATTACTTCTGTTTCTAATAAAATATTAAGACAAATGCCAGAAGCTTTTACAAGTATTAGGCAAGCATTTCATGAACATGGAATGATTGATGAAGCCTTTGATAGTGCAATTGATGATTTAGAAGATAAAGAAATTGTTCCTCAATTAAAGCGTATCAAAGATGCAATTGTATCTGATACACCAGAAGTGGAATTAGAACGTTATTATGATACTGCTCCTAATCGATTTTTAAAATTATTAGCAGGTATTTCTTATTTAACTTATGAACTTGGAGATAGAAGAGTCAATGAAAGCTCTGTTTATCTAAAAAATCTAAATAATATTTTAAATGAAATTTATTTAGAGATTTTAAAACAAGATAAAGTAAATTATATGTTTAGAAGTTTAACCGTTATAGCAGTGGTACCTTTGATTGCAATTAAGCCTTTACAAACATGGGCACAAAGCAATTTCCCTGCATTAGCTAACTTCTATAATAGTAGTATAGGATTTTTTATACAAGCTTTAATACTATTTTCTATCTTTTTCTCCTATATCATGTTAAGAATTATCAAAGAAGATACAGAAGAATTAAAATTTGATAGAGTTTCTAAAGTGAAGTGGCAAGAAAGAGTATATCGTATTCGTTTTTTTAGAACGATTGTAGAAGCTTTTAAACCACAAAAACATACAAAAAAATATAGAAAAGAGACTGCTTTAATTAGGGATACCAACTCTTATTTAACCATTGAATGGCTTTACGTCAATAAACTTGTTTGTGCGGTTGCTTTTGCAGTTTTAACATTATTATTAATCGTAAATATGAATTTTATTGATGCAAGAGCTGCATATACAAGAATTAGTGAAGAATTTTTATCTTTGGGACAATTAACAGAAGAAGATGAAAGAGTTGCACAAGAATTAGTAGAATATGATCAAGGGTATATTGATATGTTCCGAAACAAAGAAACTTCTAGAGAAGATGTAGAAGCTGCTTTAACCAATGAATTAGATGGAAGTGTAGATGAAGAAGCAGTAGATAGAATTTATGAAAAAGTAACAGAAATTAATAATTCTTATTTAAAATTTTGGCACGTTGCAATAGCATTGTTAATGGGAGTTTTAGGTTATTATGCACCAATAATTGCTCTTAAAATAAAAAATAATATTAGAGCAATGGAAAAAGAAAATGAAATTATGCAATTTCAATCTATTATTTTGATGTTAATGCATATAGACAGAGTAGATGTACAAACAATATTAGAATGGATGGCAAGATTTTCTTATGCATTTAGAGAACCAATTTCGACTTGCCTTAATAACTATGAAGCAGGTGCTGAAGAAGCATTAGAAGAATTAAAAGATTCTGTTACCAATAAAGATTTCAAACGAATTGTAGAGCAGTTACAATCTGCAGTTACAAGAATTACAATTCGAGAAGCTTTTGATGAATTAGAAACTGAAAGAAACTTCTTCTATGAAAGAAGAAAAGATGCAAATGAAAAATTAGTTTCTAGAAAAGTAGCTTATGGAAAATTTTTAGGATTTGCACCAATGACAATTTTAATTGGTGGGTATTTAGTAGCACCTTTACTAATTGTAAGTGTACTACAATTACTAAATTATTTTACTAAATTAACTTTTTAATGGTTAAATCATCGTAAGATGTTTTAATATAAATGAAACAATAAAGGAGGATAAAATAATGGATAATGCACAAAGAGCAATCATGGTAGGTGTTGGATTATTTATTACAATTATAGTAATTGCGGCAATTATGTTAATAACAGGTTTAGGAAGATCTTTAATTGATGAAGGAACTAATCAAGTTAACCAATTATCCGCTTCTTTACAACAACAATTAACACAAGATTATGATGGAAGTACAATTACTGGCGCAGCTGTTAGAGATGCAGTTAAAAGATATTGTAACTATGACAATATGATTATTCAAGTAAAAGCAACAACTGATGGCACTTACAAAGATTATGGAAAAGTAAGAGGAGATAATGGATCTACAACTCTTGCAAAACCATTAGAATATGATTCTGAACATGTTAGAACAAAAATTGGAGTAATTGATAATAGCTCTAATGCAACTGATTATGTTCCAAATACTGCTAAATATTCAGCAGAATTAATCAGAAGCTCTGTTAATAGTGATGTTGTTTTAGGAATTGTATTTACAAGATTAACATAATGATTGAAAATTAGCAACGAGGTATATAAGTTTTTATATACCTTTTGCTACTTATTATATATTTTAAAAAGAATGTTGAAAAATGATTTTTTTAAAGTGTATAAGAAAGGGTGATATTATGGATGAAGGCGTAACTACAAGAGCTCTATTTGTTGGCGTTGGGATTTTTTTAACTTTGATTATTGTAGGAAGCTTAGTAACCTATTATAATGCTGCTCGAGATACTGTAAAATCAGTACATGGAGTAGATTATGAAACCATGTATCGAGATGATATTACTAGTGAATTATTACTTACGAATAAGCGTTCACAAATTAGTGGTACACAAGTAAAAAATCTATTAAATTATTTCTATAATGATATAAGTATAGAAATTCATTTAAGTGGCATTAAGTATATTGATGAAAATGGTGATATTGCAGAATATGAGCCAGTCAATTTCTTAACCGATAATGTAGAGGATAGAATAGAAAAATATCAAAAAGTGTATAAGTATATTACCAATAATCAAAATTTTACTTTTGATAAAAATGATGATGATGAATTTTTAACGATTATTTATATAAAAGGAGAGTAGTATGGAAGATAGCTTTCAAAAAATTGTAGCAATTTTAGTTTCTGTTGTTGCCCTTTTTATTTTACCTGTGTATATGACTTTTGAAAAAAAAGATGATATTTCTTACTCTTTGGCATTAAAAACAACAAATGATTTTGTTGAAAATGTTAGAGAAAAAGGTTATTTAACAGCTGGAATGTATGATGATTATATTTCAAAGTTAAGTGTAACAGGAAATTCTTATGATATTATGTTAGAGCATATTTCAAAAAAGTATTATCCTGTTATTTATGCATATGATGATGAGATGAAAAACATTATTCAAAAGTTTGATTATAATTTGTATAAAGAACAGTTTGAAAATGCTAATCAGATCGTAATAGAAGAAGGAGAAAATGCAGGTACTTATGATCATTTGGTTTTAGCTTATGATTTGTCCGAAGAAAAATATACCGAAGACCAAATTCTAGAATGTATTTCTACGCCTGTTTCTGGGGTTACGATTGATATGGGCTTAGCAGAATATGAAAATATGACATTTCAAGATTTACCTAGCAACCCACATATTTATACTGCAGAAAATAGTGGATTTGGTGTTTATACGATGAGTACAGGTGATGAATTCAATGTCATTATTAAAAATAAAAATATAACACCTGCAACAACCATATTTAATGCTATTACAATGGGAGCAAGCTCTCAGTATAGTACAAAAGTATATATTAATTATGGTGGTACCATACAAAATGAATTATATCGTGCGAAAGTAGTAGATGATGATACAGAAAACTATAATCCAGAGGATGAAGAGGATTTAGATCCTTCACTTGCTGGTCAATATGTAGAAAGTGGAATGGTATTATTATTAGATGGAGAAAAAAATGCTGGAACAACACATTCTAATTCTGCGAATATATGGAAAGATTTAAGTGGACAAGGAAATGATGTAACCCTTTCTGGTTTTGATTTTTCAGATACATCTGGTTGGTTATATAATGGATTAAAATTTTCAGGAAAAGAATATGTGGAATTAAAAGATTTTGATTTAGAAGAATATACAATAGAAGTAGTATTCCGTTTAGATTCTTTAGAAAACGATTCTACTACTAAACAAAGTATCCTTTCTAATTTAAATGATGGAGGATCTGGTATTATTTATACACAAATGAATGATTTAGACGTAACGAAAAGAGGAAAATTAGGATTTGAAGTATATCAGGAAACAGAGGAAGAAGAAGGAAAAGAAATATCAGGTGTTTATTCCAATGATTTAGCAGAAGAAAGTAAAGTTTATTCTGTTTCTGCAGTGATTGGATCAGATGGCTTAGGTGGAATTAAACAACTTTTCTATGAAAATGGAACAGAATATGGTATTAATTTAACAGGTATGCCAGTAAAGACAAGCTTAGGTACCAAATATACACTTGGAGGATCTCCTTATGCTGGTGTTAGTGCAGATCCTGAATTTAAAGGAACTATTTATTCTGTACGTATTTATAACAGAGCCTTAACAGAAGAAGAAATTAAAGAAAATTTTGAGGTAGATAAAACAAAATATGAAATTGATTAGGTGGTGAGTATTATGGATAGTGCTATGAATAAGGCTATAACAGTAGGAGTGGGTATATTTATAACTCTAATTATTGTTACAGGCGTATTTGCAGTCATTACACAAATTAATAATATTTATGCACAGGTATATAATTTAGATACAAATTTAAATAGCAGATTTGATGAATTTACCAAGTATGATAATGCAGATAAAACAGGAGTTGATATGATTAACGCTGCTAATAAATTTTATAATGAAAATTTGGTAATTGTAGAATATAATGGGAGAAAATTAAACGATGATGCAGGGTTAGAATATCTTGAAATACAGTTATCCAGGGATAGAATTACATATGATATGAGATTATATTCTACTATAGAAACAGTAGAGGAGAATCGTTTAGAAAAAACTAAGATTACGTTTAAAGATCATTAAATAGGAGGAGAATATGGAAGAATCTACATTTGATGCAATTTATATTGGAGTATATGTTTTTGTGTTTATCATAGCAGTTTCTTCAGCGGTCTTTTTGTATCAATCTATTTCAGAATATGCAGAGCAGGCTTATGAATATTCTCATATGATAGATAGTGGTTCTTTAATTTTAAATACAGAAACTTCTAGAAATAGAATTTTAACGGGTGATGAAGTATTAAATTATTATTATAATTATGTAAAACAAGATAATTATGGTGAGCAAAAGGTTGAAACAAATTATACGGTTTTGATTAATTTAAATAGTAAAACAGAAACTGAGAACTTGTTAACAAATACCAATTTAACGTATAAAGAGATAGCAGAGCAAATAGGTTTAAATAATCAGTATTTATTAGAATATAGAGAAGAAACCGCAGATGGGAAAAAAGTAATTTATATTAGTAAAATTTCAGATACTTACTATGATGAAAATGGTGAGACAATAGATAATCAAGTGTGGTAGGGAGGAAATAAAATGAGAGATTCTGTAAGTCTTGTAATAACCGTCATTTTGCTAGTTATGATATTATTATTATTTCCACTTTACAATTATTTTGATCGTCAAGATGATATGACATATAATATTGCATTAAAAGCAATTACTGGATTCGTTGATGAAGTGGTACAAGATGGATATCTTACACAAGAGATGTATGATACTTTTTTAGGGAGATTAAGTAATACAGGTTATTCTTATGATGTAGAGTTAGAAATACATCGAAAAATGTTAACAAAAGATCCCTATTCAGATAAATATATTGAACAATATTTAATTGAATACAATAAAGATCTTTTTCAAGAAAATACAGGGGAAGTTATTAATAGAACTACTTATGATGAGGAAGTTTTAAAAAATGAAGCTATTTATTTAAATAAGGGAGATCAAATCTATGTAAGAGTAAATAATAGTAATAGAACGATGTCTGCTTCCTTATTAAGCTTACTTACTTCTAAAACCCCTAATGAGAGGATTCAAATTAGTTATGGTGGAACCATAAAAAATATTACTTGGGCAAATTCTACCATTAGTGATTTATATCAAGAAGATATTGTTGTTACAATGGAGTTAGAAGATCCAAATGAGGCAGATATAAATAATGCATATCCTTTATATACATTTAGTAATGAAGATGATAGAATTATTCGTTACCAAGTAAAATTAATCAATGTAGATGATACTTCTATTCCGACTAAACTAGCTGAAAATTTAAGACTAGTTGGTGATGATCCAAATAATTATATTAGTCCTTCTAGTGTAACAAGTATAGGATCCGATACTTATAGGATAGAATTTCGTTTAGAAGAAGAAAGAATAAGTGAATATTTGGGAGAAAATTCTTATAACCGCTTTTACCTATTTTTACCTTCTAATATTTTACAAGGAATATTTTCTAAAAATAAGTCACAAAAATCAGATTACTTTTTATTAAGAGATAATGAAACAACTGAAGTTCCAGAAATCAACTAAAGGAGAGTGAGAAAATGAAGATTACTGATTTTACACTGATATTTATGGCAGTAACTCTTCCTATGATTATCATTGTATATGTCAATGTTTCATTTACAATTAAGGCACAAGAGCAGGAAATGTATTATCAAAAAATTATTGATATGGCAATGGATGATGCAGTGTATGAAATGAAACAAGTAGAAAATTCTGATAAAGAAATCGATTATGGATATTCTGGTAAAGAAAATAAGAAAATAAATATTAATGCACAAGTTGGTATTGATACATTTTTTAATACTCTATACAAAAGTTTAGATATTGACGGAAATGAAAATGCAGAAGCATATTTAAGACTATTTGTTCCTGTAGTAGCAATTATTGATTATGATGGGATACAAGTGTCTTCTAATGAAGAATATAAGAAAACAAATGCAGATGGAACAGAAGGAACTCAAATTCAGCATACACTAAAGCCAAAGAGATATTATACCTATACTTATTCTATTATTAGAAATGGAACAGAATATAGCTATGTATCTGGAGTTTCTAGTGGTTCGGATGTTGTTTCTGTTCATACTGTAGAGTTTACTATGGATGATTATATCACTCATAGAGGATATAATTATTATGAAGATAGGGATATTCCTGTTTCTCAATTTTATATTGATGATAGTAAAAATAATAGTGTTTTAGCAGATGGAGTATCTGTTCTTTCTGAAAAAGAATTCAGAAGTAGTCTAGTTACACATTTATTAGAACAAAGAAAATCAACTATTGTCGATATTGTCACAAAAGAATTAAATTTTGCAGTTAATAATAATAATCGTTATGCACGAAGTGCAGGTATTACGTATCAGTTTAGTTTTCCTGCTACGAGTGAAGAAGATATGTATAATGCAATTGAAAATGTTGGAATGATCGCTTTTGTACAAGGAATTTCTATTGGAAATAAATATTTAAATTCAAAAGCATATGGAGTAGCTTCTATTGAACAAGCTACTAGATATTATTTTACAGCACCAAATGAGAAATCAAAATATAAAATGAATCTTTATCATAAAGATTTGGCATGTCCTGAATATTTGGTTTCTAAAATTAATAACATGTCACCAAAGTATGTGACTTCTAAACAACAGGCAACCATTGCTATTACAAGAGGAACATTAAATGATAAAATGCAAATATTTAAAGGATTTTATCCTTGTCCATTATGTAATCCATAAGAGAGGTGAGCTATGAAAGAGACAAAAATACAAGAAAATAATAGAGTAGATATACAGAATAAGGGATTTAAACCGTCTTATGCTCAAGAAAAGAAAAATATAGATACATCTATTGATAAAAAAAGAATAAAATGGATCATTTTTATAGTAATATTGGCAGTCATATTGATTGCTGGTATAATTGTTACAATACAAATTTTTAATCAGAGAAAATATGAAGATTATATTGCGCTAGAAGAATCTATGAAAAAGTATGGATTTGATAGAATGTATGATAATGGAACAGCAAATACAAGTGATATGGTAACAAAATCTGAGGCAATTAAATTAGTGATTGCTACGGTATATAATAAATATGATATTTCTGGAATTGCGTCAGAACCTAAAGCAGAGTATAGCAATGCTATTTGGGTAGAATTTGCTCAAAAACTTGGAGTTATTACAACAACAGATGTAAATGCAGAAAATGCAGATGATCCTGCTACTTATTCAGATATGATACGTTTTTTTTCTAATGCAAAAGTAAAACTTTTGGATTTAACATTAGATGTTGAAGATACAGGTATTGTAAAAGATATTAATCAATATAATATGGATGAAAAATTAGGGATTTTAGATATGGTAAATAATGATGTTATTACCATTCATACCGATAAGATGAATGCTAGAAATAAAATATTTAAAGGGCAAGCAAATGAATTGGTTGTAAATTTTGCTGAAAAATATAATACTATTACCATTTCTGGAGAAAAATTAAATATTAATCGTGAAAAAATTCCTCAAAATGCTTCGGAATATCCTTATACAGTGGCAACTGTGGATAAATCGGTGTATGAATATGCCTTTTTTGGAAAAGGAGGAGAAAGATTTAAACTTCCAATTGAAGTTTATGCAGATCAAAAAGAATATTTTTATCAGATTAAGAAAAATGTAGAAGAATATTATAACACACTCATTAATATTGATTATCAGTCTATTAATGAAGAGGATTTAAAAAAGAAAGTAAACCAGTATTTATTATTTGGAATGAATGAAGAGGCTCTTCATGAATATGTAGAATATGTCAAAACAAACCATATAAAATTATCTGGTACTGCCAAAATACAAATGCCAATTCTATATTTTGATGGAACTTATTATAGGATGAGAACCAAAATAGAATTAAATATTGAATCTGCAATTCTTCATAAAAATTTATTATATGGCGATTTGTTAAAAGATCAAGACGTTGTTTATGAAGAAGGAAGTCATGTATTTTATATAGATACTTACTTATCTAATGCAATTAATAATAAGACTTTGTATAATGAAGAAAGTAGTTTTATAGATATGTTGTGTGATCAAAATGATTCTTTTATGAAGTTGGCGGGTGAATAATTATGGTAAAAAAGTATCAATATTGTATTATATTTAGTTTTACATTGTTATTTTGTTTATTTTTTACGAATGTTTTTGCTTATCAACAAACCTATAAAGCGGTAGTATCAAGTGATGGCTTAATGATTAGACAATTTTCTAAGGCAGGAGATATAGAAAAATCTGCTTATCAAAATACTACAAAAGATGCAAGTGGTTTTGTTAATTTAGGAGTAGGTGGGTCATTAAATGGAACCTTTTCTACAACCGGTTTCTTATTTCATAAAGATATTCTTAGTAATTATAATGATGGATTTAGTACTTCTAATAACGGTTCTGTTATGAATATGTATTATGATCGTGTATCGGGTGGAATTAGTTCTTCAAAAAGTGAGACATCTTATACATTAGCTGACTTTTTGGGTACAAGCATAAATGTAGGAATAGGAACAAATTCTAATATTCAGGGATTCAGTCAAACTTTTGGAAATGATGTTTATTTGTTAAGATATAAAGTAACCAATATGGTGGGAGTAGAAAATGTTTTAATTTCTGATTATGTAATATCTAATACGGTTGCTCAACAATTGATTAATAATAATGATTATTGGATCAGTCAAGGGGATGGCAACCATATTGATGTACGTTTTTCAAATATCATCAATTCTAATTTTTCAACATTAGGTAGTTTGTTAAATCAAACTAAGAATCAAATAGAAGGTTACTATAGAGGATTTGACAGTCAAGAACACTTAAATTATAATGAAAATCGTGAAAATTATACGCCTCTTTCTAGTGTTGCTAATTTATATGATAATATACTAAGTATTCCAACTGGAAATTATAATGGAAGAAAAGTATATGTAAGACATATTGATAGAGCAACTGGTAATATTATTACGGGAATAGAAAGTAACGAACAAGTGATATTATATCCAGATGGAGGTAGATCTCTTGTTACAAGGACAGTATCAGATGAACCAGATTTTCCATATAGTGAATATTATGAATATCATAATGAATATCAAATGGAGATTACAAAATCATTGGTAATATATGCAGATGGAAAAAAATATCAATATATGGGTGCTAATGTTTCTACAGTAAATTCATTAGAAGAAGCACAAGACATAGCAAGTAAAAAGCAAAATAGTTATAGTAATTTGGTGTATGATATTGTTGGAAATAGTAATGATTTACAACAAGATGAACAAGCAACGACGATTATTACTAAGAAGTCAGATTCTGATGATATTACCATTGTTGATTTTTACTATAATGTAACAAATGCAACAGAAATAGAAGCAAAAGTAAATACCAATACAAATTTATGGACAAATAGTTCTGCAACTGAAGAATATAGTACAACTTATGTTCCAGCCGGTGAATATTTAAGACCATATGTAGAGGCTCCAGAATATGTGATGAAAGATTTACAATATAAAAAGATTTTACAAGATGGAAAAGTAACTTATGGAGTGGAGCGTTTTCAGGTATATAAATTATCAGGTGCTACGATTAAAAATTCTAGTAGTTTAGATCTAGATGGAAAACAGATAACAGGTGATATTTTAGGAATTACCAATACAAGTCTAATTAGTAGTATTTGGTCAAGTGCTGATTTAGAATTTTCTGCAAATGAAAGAATTAAAGAAAAATTAAAAGGTTTAGTATCTGCAGAAAATAGAGACTCTTTACCTACAGAATCTGAAATCCAAAGCGTATTAGGAAATAACAGTGATGCTTCGTATTTTAACAGTTCATACCAAGTACACAGTAGCAAATTAAATGGATTAAGACATTTGGAAGCAGATGCAATTTATTATACATATGATGTATTTGCAGATACAGAAAGTTATGCTTTTAGAGTAAGTACTAATAATCGTCATTTTATCAATGTTTACACACCGGTTGCTTTAGGGCCTACAGTTGTAACATCAGATGCAATTGATCATACAACAACAGGAAGTGATACGGTTATTGAAAAAGGTTCTAATTTCTCTGTATATATTGATTGTACTGCTCCTGATTTTGCATATTATCAAACTCTTTCTTCTACGAATCAATATGTCGTTAATTATTATATTATGTTTGATTTTGCAATACGATATAACGGAAGAATTATCCCAAGAGGAGAATTAATTGAGGTAACTGATCGAACAGAAAATGGTGCAGTATTTAGTGCACAAGTTTATGAAGATCAAGAATTAGCCGGAGATAATATTTCAAATGCGACTAGTAAAGCAGTTATCTTTGCAGTGGCAAATAATATGCCAAATAATTTGTTATTAAATGAGATAGTAGATGTAGAAAGGAAAATTGAGATTGAAAAAGATCCAGCTTATTCAGCGTCAAATAGAAAATATGTTAATGATACCAATAGTAATTTAATTGCGTTTCAAAATCCAGCAGATGGAGGGGCTACTTTAAAGAGCAATCATCCTGCAAGTTTGGTATGGGGAACCATGTATTCGGATGCATATTATGTTGCAAAAAGTGTGGTTACATTAAGATCTGCGTCTAGATTATATGATTTTAGAATTACAGATTGTACAGATTTAGCATATAAAAGTGTGTTTAGAAATGTAAACTCTGGAGAAAATATCAATGAAAGTACAGGAATTAGTTATTATTCAGGTATTAGGCGATTATATATATATAACAATGTATATAGCCAATTAATGGATAGAGAAAATATTAATATTAGAGGAACTAAAAGTAAAACAATATTACCACTTGGGCCATATAAACATACGGCTGCCAATTATTTAAATGCACCAAAGCTTGGTTATAGAATTAGTTTTGATGTTAAAACGGCTGGATATTACATGGCAAGTAATGATCCAAATAGTGGTAAACAGATAAAAATAACCCCATCTTATTATTATATTTCCAAGGATGGAGGAACATTAATTCGAAATGTTGATTTGTATTATAAGGATGAATCAGGAAAGTATCAGAATTTTAAAAATAGCAATTACACAATTTATTTTAGACCAAAAGATTCCTATAGGGCATTAGAATTTAATACGGATCAAATGTCAAGTGATTTAGAGCCTTTAAACTTAGGAAGTGCAGATGGATCCTTTATTTTAAATGATAAGATGATGAGTGTAAGTGATACATTATACAATCAGGCATGGTATGGAGAATTTAAACTTCCAAATTCTACCATTGTTGTAAGAGCAGGAGATAATATTAGAAATGCTTTAACAGATGGATATATTGGAGTAAAATTTGATATTCAGTGTATTGATTTCGGATCAGATGGAAGTATTGCCACTTCCTATAACCAAAATGATAAATCAGCTAATCGACAAACGAATACAACACAATGGGATTATGAAGGCTATTTAGGATTTTCTTCACTAGGAAACGAAGTAACAGAGGCAACTTCGCTAAGATTACAGTTAGAAAATGGAATTTGGAAAATTGATACCGATGAATTATATAATTTTGTAAAAGGTACCGTTGTGTTATTTGATTTAGATAATCGAGCTGCAGATGATTTTCAATAATAAAAAATAGAATAAAGAAGTATAAAATAGTAAGTTTAAGCATATATATTACTAAGGTGATATATTTGAAAGAAATTAAACTTACTATTTTTTTTAAATTCATAATGGGTTTTATTTTTTTTACTATATTACTTTTTATCATCAATTTGATATATTTTAGGGATAAAAATCAGCCAAAAGAGAAAAAATATCAAGAATATAAGGAAAAAGAAATAATAGAGTATAAGGCAAACCAAACGATTCGAGTAAAATTTCATGATACGGGCGAAGTGGTAGCAATGGATGTAAATGATTATTTAAGAGGAGTTGTTCCTTCTGAAATGTCACCTAGATATGATATAGAAGCTTTAAAGGCGCAAGCTTTAGTTGCAAGAACTTATTTATATCAAAAAATGAGTGAATATGCAGAAGGAGAGGAGGCAGATATATGCGATGATCCAAATCATTGTCAAGCTTATTTAAAAAAAGAACAACTTATTTCCGCATGGGAAGCAAAAGGATATAGTGAGCAAATCATTTATGAAAATTTTTATAAAGTAAATGAAGCAGTTGTATCTACACAAGATGAAGTAATCCAATATGAAAATCAGTTAATTAAGGCTTTTTTTCATGCCAGTAGTCCTGATAGAACCGAGGATATTAGCCAAATCTGGGGTGGAGAGTCTCTTCCATATTTGTTATCTGTAGAAAATCAAGAAGATGAAAATTATGAAAATAGATATAGTGAGGTAACAGTTTCTTTTGATGAGTTTTCTCAAAAAATCATGGAGAATTATGGCGTATCTGAAATAAAATTAGAAGATTTTTTATCTTGTAATATTTATGAAAAAACAACCAGTGGACGAGTAAAAAATATAAAAGTGGGAAATACTATTATTAGTGCAGAAAAATTAAGAACTATATTTGGATTAAAATCAACGAATTTTACACTAGAAATAAAAGATAATTGTATTATATTTCATGTTGTAGGATACGGACATGGAGTTGGAATGAGTCAAGTTGGTGCTAATTATTATGCAAGTCAAGGATTTAGTTATGTAGATATCATTAAGCATTATTATACAAATGTTGAAGTGGTGAAGTTAACAAAAGAACGGAGGATAAAAATGAAAATTAAATTAAATATGCCAAAGAAAAATAAGATAAAAGAGTATCGTGTACAGACAAATACGCAAGAAGCTAAGGTAGTAAGTGAAAGTGATAATGTATTAAAGCTAGAAATTTCTGAAAAAAAGAAAAGAGCTGGAGCGGCTCAAAAAAATGAAACAAAGGTCATTAAAGTAGATGAACTATTTCATAATTTATTTCGAAATAAGAATAAACTTTCTAAAAAGTATTATGTACTTTTAATTGCTATGTTTGGTTTAGCTATTTTTAGTACAGTATTAGCGGTTAATACTTATCAAGAATCTAATCTGGAAAATTTCTTTACTTATCAATTAAATGATACAGCGGTTACTGCTTCTAGTAGTGTAGATACTTCTGAAATTGGAAATGAAGCAGTATTAAAAGAGGAACAAGAAAAGGTAGTTGTTAAACAAAACATTGTAGTAGAACCTAAATTAGAGTTTACTGCGCCTATGGAAGGAGATATTTTAAAATTATATTCCATTGATAAAGTAATTTATTCTAAGACTTTAGAATCATGGAAAACACATGATGGTGTAGATATTAAAGGAACAATAGGACAAAATGTAAAATCTATTGAAAAAGGAAAAGTAGACAAAATTTATGAAGATTCTTTTTTAGGATATACAGTCGTGATTGATCATTCACAAGGATATAAAAGCTCCTATTCGAATTTAGGAGAAAATATACCTGTAAAGGAAGGACAAATTGTATCAAAAGGGCAAATACTAGGACAAATTTCTAATTCAAGTATTGGAGAAATAAAAGATGAACCACATTTACATTTTATGCTATATAAAGATAATCAAGTAATTGATCCAACGTATATTTTAAATAAATAATTCTTTGATAGACAGTATTTGACGAATATTTTAGTTAAAATTGAATACAATATAACTGTAAATTAAAGGAGAGGTTGATATGGAGATAGATGAAAGGGCAAAACAACTTGCAATTTATATGATAGAAACCAAAAGTACTGTTAGAGCAACTGCTAAAAAGTTTAACATTAGTAAATCAACAGTACATAAAGATATTTCTGAAAGATTAGAAAAATTTAATCCATTTCTTGCAAGTGAAGCAAAAAAAATATTAGAAATTAATAAGGCAGAAAGGCATATAAGAGGGGGTATTGCAACTAGATTAAAATATAAAGGAAAAAAAGTAGGATGATTTTAGACAATATTTTTGTTATTTGTTGCATTTGCAATAAAAATGTAATATAATTGTAACAGAAAATAGGAGGAGAAATGAGTGATATTTGGACAGGATATAGGTATAGATTTAGGGACCGCAACCATACTTGTATATGTGAAAGGAAAAGGGATTGTTTTAAGAGAGCCTTCTGTTGTTGCAATAGATAAAAATACAAATGAAGTTTTAGCAGTAGGACAAGAAGCTAGGAAAATGCTTGGAAGAACTCCCGGAAATATAATTGCACTCAGACCTTTAAAAGATGGTGTTATATCAGATTATACGATTACAGAAAAAATGTTAAAACATTTTATCACAAAAGTTTGTGGCAAATTTATTTTTTCTCCTAGAATTATGATTTGTGTACCATCACGAATTACTGAGGTTGAGAAAAAAGCGGTAATAGACGCTGCCACTCACGCGGGTGCAAGAAAGGTGTATTTAATCGAAGAGCCGATTGCGGCTGCAATTGGGGCTGGAATTGATATTGGAAAACCATATGGTAGTATGATTGTTGATATTGGTGGAGGAACTGCTGATATTGCAGTTATCTCTTTGGGGGGATCTGTAAAAAGTACATCTTTAAAAGTTGCTGGTGATAAATTTGATGAAGCAATTATTAAGTATATTAAAAAGAATCGTAATATTATCATTGGTGAACGTACAGCAGAAGATATAAAAATTACAATAGGATGTATGTATCCTAAAACAGTAAGTGAGAAAATGGCAGTTAAAGGAAGAGATCTAGTGTCTGGTTTACCCGTTGAATTTGAGGTTACTTCTGAAGAAGTTTTAGAAGCGTTACAAGAATGTGCAGATAAGATTTTAGAAGGAGTACATAGTGTATTAGAAGAGACACCACCAGAGCTTACCGCTGATATTTCAGAAAGAGGCATATATATCACCGGTGGCGGTGGTTTGGTTGAAGGGCTAGATAAGTTAATTGAAGAAAAGACAGGAATTCCTGTAATGATTGCAGAAGACGCACAATCATGTGTTGCAATTGGAACAGGAAAAGCTTTAAATCACATAGAATTACTGGAAACAGGTAATGCTATTAAAATTAAAAAGTTTTGATAAAAACACTCTATTGTTTTGGAATAGAGTGCTTTTATTGCTTTTAAAAAGAATTTATGTATTTGTGATAATAAGATAATTTAATAAATTAGTGATATAAATGTCATTTATAAGTAAAGTATGTAGTTTGTTATGATATTCTGTTTCCATCATAAGTGTTAACAACTCATTATCATTTAGTATTTTTTGATTGCTTAAATAATAAGATTTTTGTAAAGCGTCTATATAGTTATGATCAATTGCGATGTCTTCAATATAAAGGCTTCTCATACCATGACTTTGTGTGTTGGTAATATTAGAATAAATCATTTGAAGCATGGCATTATTTTTTTCTGTTAATGCTAAAATTTCTTTTAGAATTAATTTATCTCGACTATTATTAGAACGTTCCATTAATAATTTATATAATGCAATACTATCTGTATTATTTTTTATCATTTTATTTAATAGATTTTTAATTTTGTCATCCATTTTGATACCTCCTATTGATAGTTTATGATCAAAAATAGAAGGATGTTATTTTGATTTTCTATAGACAAATTATCTAAAAAAATGTATAATATAGCTATTGAAAAAAGGAGGTTTAGAGAACATGAATAAAGCTATAAAAGATGTATTTTTTAATTGTGTAGCGCAAGATAATCTTTTTTCAAATGCAATGATAGATGAAATCAAGTTCTCTAAAAAATTAAATGCAGTTATTTTAAATGCCAAAAGTAGTGATAATATACCGATGGATCAAATAGAAGAATTTGAAAAAAGAGCTTGTAAAACATATGAGTTAAATAGCTTTAAAGTAGAGTATGAATATATTGGAGAACCTAGCAAGATAACACCAGAAAATGTAAAAAATATCTTGATGATTGTTAATAAAAAATACGGTTATACACAAGACATTTTTGAAAATTGTGTAATTGAAATAAAAGATTTAGAAAAAATAATTGAGATAAAATTACAAAAATGCTATGCTAATTTTTTAATGATCAAAAAAGTAGATCAATATATTGAAAAATGCATTAAAACAGAGTATGGTGTAGATTATCATATCACGTTTATAGAAGAAAGAGATGTAGCTTTTGATGAAGATGATGGTATCAAAATGATTCGTTTAGATAGCATTATGCCTACTCCTTCTCCTAAGGAAAAGAAAGTTGTTTCTGATCAAAAAGCACCAAAGGAAGCATATAAAAAACAAACATTAACAGATACAGAAAAGAAAGAAAGAAAAATGGCAAGAGAGCCACAACCTGAAAATGTTATTTTTGGTGTTAATATTCTAAATCCTAATATTATTAAAGTTGCAGATGTTATTGCAAGTGATGAAAGAGTATGTATTCAAGGTCAAATTTTTCAAAAAGATGTACGTGAATTAAAAAGTGGAAAACTATTAATGGTTCTTGATGTAACGGATAAAACAAGTACGATTGCATGTAAAATGTTTTTAGACAAACAAAAATATGAAGAAGTAGATGGACGTTTAAAATCTGGAAAATATATTATTTTACAAGGGAAAGCACAAATAGATCCTTTTTCTAAGGAATTAGGAATTATTGCAAATAATATTTGTGAAGGAAAGGCTCCAGAAGAAAAGAAGGATAATGCAGAAGAAAAAAGGGTAGAACTACATTTGCATACGCAAATGAGTGCAATGGATGCAGTTTCTTCTGCTTCTGATATTATTGATCAAGCTGTAAAATGGGGACATAAAGCGGTCGCTATTACAGATCATGGAGTGGTACAATCTTTTCCAGAAGCATTGCATTATATTACTGGAAAATTTGAAAAACTAGTAAAAAAAGAAAAAGGTTATCCAACAACTCAAGAAATTATAGACGCAGCTCCTATTAAAGTAATATATGGAGTAGAAGGCTATCTAATACAGGATATAGAGCCAAATCCAAATGTTCCAGATACTTATTGTGTGTTTGATATTGAAACAACTGGATTTAATCCTAGCATTGAAAGAATTACAGAAATTGCAGTATGTAAAGTAAAAGATGGTAAAATTATTGATGAATTTTCGACTTTTGTAAATCCAGAGAAAATGATTCCAGAAAGGGTACGTGAGCTAACTCATATTACTGATGAAATGGTAAAAGACGCCCCTAAAATTAAAGAAGTTTTGCCTCAATTTTTAGAGTTTACAAAAGATTGTGTTTTGGTAGCACATAATGCAAGTTTTGATGTATCTTTTATAAAGCATTTTGCTAAGGAATACGGTTATGAATTTCATCCTTATGTTGTAGATACTTTGACAATTGCAAGAGAAATTTATCCTACCTTTGAAAATCATAAATTAGGGACGATTGCAGAAAATTTAGGAATTGATTTAGAAGGCGCACACAGAGCAATTAACGATACAAGAGCAACTGCAAAAGTATTTTTAAGAATGCTACAAGATGCAAAAGAAAAAGGGATTAATGAGCGTGCTTATGTTTATAGTAACATTGATGAAGATTTAAAAAAATTACCTTATTATCATATCATCATTATGGCTAGAAATTATGTGGGCTTAAAAAATTTGTATAAGTTAATTTCCTATTCTCATTTAAGATATTTTAATAAAAGACCAAGAATTCCAAGATCTTTATTAAATCGTTATAAAGAAGGGTTATTAATTGGATCTGCCTGTGAAATAGGAGAACTTTATCAATCTATCTTTAATCAAAAACCAGAAGAAGAAATTGAAGCAATCGCAAATTATTACGATTATTTGGAAATACAACCTCTTGGAAATAATCAGTTTTTTATTGATCAAGGAAAAGTTTCTTCACAAGAAGATTTAAAAGAAATTAACAGAAAAATTATTGCTTTGGGAGAGAAGTTAAATAAACCTGTAGTGGCAACTTGCGATGTTCATTTTTTACATCCTGAAGATGAAATTTATAGAAGAATCATCATGGCTGGTCAAGGCTTTTCAGACGCAGATAAACAAGCTCCGTTGTATTTTAGAACAACTGAAGAAATGTTAAAAGAATTTGATTATTTACCACCTGAAAAAGCTTATGAAATTGTCGTAACCAATACCAATAAAGTGGCAGATATGTGTGATAGAATTAGTCCTATTTCTGATGAGAAATGCCCCCCTCATATTGAAGGATGTGAGAAGACAATTGAAGATATTGCTATGAGTAGGGCAAAAGAGTTATATGGTGAAGAATTACCAGACATTGTAAAAGAAAGATTAACTAAGGAATTGGATTCTATTATTAAGAATGGATTTTCCGTTATGTATATTATTGCACAAAAACTAGTTTGGAAGTCAAATGAAGATGGATATCTAGTTGGTTCAAGAGGATCTGTTGGTTCTTCTTTTGTAGCGAATATGACAGGAATTACAGAAGTAAATTCCCTTCCTCCGCATTATAGATGTCCTAATTGTAAATATTCAGACTTTTCAGATTATGGAGTAAAAAATGGTTTTGATTTACCAGATAAGTTATGTCCTAAATGTGGAGAAAAATTAGATAAAGATGGTATGGATATTCCATTTGAAACATTTTTAGGATTTAATGGAGATAAAGAACCTGATATTGACCTTAACTTTTCGGGAGAGTATCAAGCAAAAGCTCATAAATATACAGAAGTTATTTTTGGAAAAGGAACCACATATAAAGCTGGTACGATTGGTACTATAGCAGATAAGACTGCTTATGGATTTGTTTTAAAATATCTTGAAGAAAGAAATAAAAAAATGCTATCGCCTGAAATTAATAGAATTGCGGCAGGATGTACGGGAATTAAAAGAACAACAGGACAGCATCCAGGTGGAATTATTGTTGTTCCTAAAGGTAGAGAAATTTATGAGTTTTGCCCTGTACAACATCCAGCTGACGATCCATATTCTGATATTGTAACTACCCATTTTGATTATCACTCTATTGATAAGAACTTGTTAAAATTAGATATACTAGGTCATGATGATCCAACGGTTATTAGAATGTTACAAGATATAACAGGAGTAGATCCTAAGAAAATTCCATTAGATGACAAGGAAACAATGTCTATTTTTAGTTCAACAGAAGCATTAGGTATTACTAGTGAACAAATTAATTCGGAAGTTGGAACATTTGGAATTCCAGAGTTTGGAACAAAATTTGTTAGAGGAATGTTAGTGGATACTAGACCTAAAACTTTTGAAGAATTAATACGAATTTCTGGATTGTCTCATGGTACCGATGTATGGTTAAATAACGCACAGACTTTAATAGAAAATGGAACTGTAACATTAAGTGAAGCAATTTGTACAAGAGATGATATTATGATTTATCTAATTAAACAGGGCTTACCACCAAATTCTGCTTTTAAGATTATGGAGTTAGTTCGTAAAGGAAAAGCTTTAAAAGATCCAACGAAATGGGCTGATTTTAAACAGTTAATGCAAGAAAATCAAGTTCCAGATTGGTATATTGATTCCTGCGAAAAAATTAAGTACATGTTCCCAAAAGCGCATGCGGCAGCTTATGTTACAATGGCTTTTAGAATTGCTTGGTTTAAGGTACATATTCCTAAGGCATATTATACAGCTTTCTTTTCTATTAGAGCAGATGATTTCGATAGTGATATTATGCTTCATGGAAAAGAATTGGTAAGAGCGAAGATGAAAGAGATCGATACTTTAGGAAATACTGCTTCTAATAAAGAGAAAAATATGTATCCAATCTTAGAGATTGTTCTTGAGATGAATGAGAGAGGAATAGAATTTTTACCTGTCGATTTATATCGTTCCGATTCTGTGAAATTTTTAATGGAAGATGAAGGAATTAGACCACCTCTTTCAGCGCTTGCAGGATTTGGAGAAGTGGATGCAGAAAAATTAGTGAAAGCTAGAGAAGAAGGTAGGTTTACTTCTATTGAACAAATGGCTATGAAAGCAAAGCTTGGAAAGGTAGCAGTTGAAACTCTTCAACTTGCAGGATGTTTAGATGGAATGCCAAGATCAGAACAAATAGATATGTTCGATTTATTAGGATAAGTGATAATTGTGTGCAAATATCATGAAAAATGCGAACTTTACTTGAATTATCCATAAAATGGTGTATAATATAGATATAGGTGAGGTGATTACGATATGAAATTAGATTTAACAGGTCTTCGTATTGAAGTAACAGATGGAATTAGAGGATATGTGGAAAAAAAGGTAGAAAAGCTTGCTAAATTTTTTGACGAGGATACCATATGTCATGTAACTTTTACAGATGTCGTGAAAGGAAAACAACATGTTGATATCAGAATTGAGTATAAATCTCGTACTTATATGGCAGAGATAGATACACCAGATTTGTATAATTCTATGGATGATTTGGTTTCAAAAATTGAAGGACAAATTAGAAAAGATAAAGCAATAGCAGATAAAAAAAGAAAAGAAAAAATTGAACAACCAGAACCGGAGGATGTAGAAGCCTTATTAGATGAGGAAGAATAATTTAGGGGATGGATGTATCAAAATATAAAAAAAATAGAATCATTGTGAGGAGAAAATCCTCACTTTTTTTGTCAAGAAAAAACCACTCGTAAAGTTAAACGAGTGGTTTAATAGAGCATTAAGAAGTTTTTAACTCAGGTTTTAGATGTGTTAATGAAGACACAAGACGACAAATAGAATAAATGTGATAATTCATGATGTCAATTGATTCAGAATACTCTGGATAGTTGAATAAACCATAATCACATAATGGATAAATGTATTCTTTGCTTTCAGCTACATATTCATCAATCTCTTTTTGGGTATAAGATGTTAAGATTGTACAAGTATTTGCTCTGTTTGAAAGTTTTGTAAGAAGCGCTCTAGGATCTTTTTTGAGGATATCATAGTAAGTTGCTTTGTCCATATCATCCGGTTTAGAGATAATTTTTATTAGTTTTACAACTTCAGGATCAATATGATATTCTTTTTCTAAGATATCAGAGTCTCTTTGAATGTCACATTTTTTAAATACTTCATGTAATATGGCGGCTGCGCAAGTAACATCATCTGTAATACGTAATGAAATTAAATAAGAGCAAACACGTAATGGATGGATAATAAAAGGATCACCACTACTTCTTGTTTGACCTTCATGTAATTTTTCTGCTACGTATAAAGCACGTGAGGTATTTGGCATGTTTTTTCCTCTTGCATACCCTTTGATAAAAGCAAAAGTTTTCTTGTATTTTTGTGGGTCGATATTAGGCGTTTTAATTCCTAAAATAGATTCTGTCACCTCACAAAGAGAAACAATTAAATACTTGGTAATGGTAATTGCATTAGAGTATTTGGGATGAAGCTCTTTTTGCTTAAATAAGGGGTATACCAGTGTTTTTGTCTCAGAAACATAAGATTTCATTTTTTCAGGAGTAAATACATCGATCGTAGAAACATTATCCGTTCTGTCAGCAATTTTGATCATAATCGCTCGTATATCGGTAGCAATTCCATGATAGTATTTTTCTTCCGTTGGATCTGTTACCTTGTAATTTGGATCTTTGGATAAAAGCCTTACAATCTTAAGTACATCTTGATCTAGTCCAAATTCGGTTACTAAATGTTCTCCGTTATCTTCAAAGTGATTATCTTCAATAACATCGTGTAAAATAGCTGCGGCTAAAGTAATGTCATCGTCTACTCGTAAGTTGATAAGAAACATTGCAATGGTTAATGGATGGATAATGTACGGTGTTCCATCTTTTCTTGTTTGACCATTATGATATTTAATTGCGATACTTAATGCAATAATTGTGTTGCTGTAGTTTTTAGCAATTGCATATCCCTTGATCACTAAGTAAAGATCTTGCCATACTTTCCGCTTTGGAACTGTAGAACTTGCTTGTTGCAACTCTTTCATAAAATTTCCTCCTTTAAAATAATTATACTACTCATTTGAGTAGTATTACCATTTGATTTAACCGTATTATATAGCATATTGAAAGAAATATCAAGAAATTTGTAGAATTTTTTTAAAAGTCTTGAATTGTTTACATAATTGTGATATAATAAAAAATGTAGAGAGTGTGTATAAGGAATTGCCGAGCTACACAAGCCTAAGGTTTAGGTACACTGATGAAGATATTTTCATAAAAGGAGTCTCTTAAGAAAAGAGAATTTTTTTATGAGAATATCTTTTTTTGTTGCAATTAATATGGTAACTGTAAAATTTAATAATAAAAATAAAATGAAAAGGAGAGAAAAAATGTTAATTGAGGTAAAAGGATTAAGCAAGACGTTCAAAGTGAAGCAAAAGAAAGGAATGTTTCAGTCACAAGAATCTTTATTTCAAGCAGTTGACAATGTTGATTTTCAAATTGAAAGAGGCGAAATGGTTGCTTTTATTGGACCAAATGGAGCTGGAAAATCAACTACTATCAAAATGTTAACCGGAATTATTCAGCCTACAAGTGGAAGTATGATTGTAGATGGATTAGATCCTTCTAAAGACCGGAAAAAATTAGCCTATAAAATTGGGTGTATGTTTGGTCAAAAGTCACAATTATATATGCATTTATCGGTAATAGATAGTCTTAGATTAATAGGGAGTATCTATGATATGAGTAAAAAGGAAGTGGAGGAAAGAATTGAAGAAATAGGAGAATTGTTTGAAATTAATCATTTGCTAGAGCAAACTGTTAGAAAATTATCTCTTGGCCAAAGGATGATTTGTGAGATATCTGCCAGTATTCTTCATAATCCAGATATTATTTTCTTAGATGAGCCTACGATTGGTTTGGATATTGTAGCTAAGCTAAGAATAAGAGAAATTATTTCAAATTTAAACAAAATGAAGAATACAACCGTTTTTTTAACAAGCCATGATGTAAGTGATGTAGAAGCTTTATGTAGTAGGATGATGATTATTCATGGTGGAAAAATTGTCACGGATACTAGTATTGAAAATTTACGTGCCTCTTATCTTAATAAGAAAAAGTTGGTATTGCTTTATGATAAAGATATGAAGGATAGTAGGTTCAATCATTTACCAGCTATGTGTGAAGGAAACAAAGTAATGGTAAGTGTAGATACTAGTAAGGAAAATATCGGTGAAGTTTTAGAAGAGCTTGTTTCTTTAGGAAATGTACTAGATATTCAAATTAATTCATTACCATTAGAAGACATTATTAAAAATATCTATGAACGGAATAATTAGGAGGCTATTTATGAGAAAATATTGGGTAATATTTTGTTTTCATTTAAAAGCAAAATTAAACTTTAAAGTAGATTTTATATTTTCGCTATTTTCGTTTACCATTCATATTTTTATTTTTAATGAATTGTGGGATTTTATTTTACAAGATAAGCAAGTTTTAGATTATTCACGGAAAGAATTAATATGGTATATTATCATGGGAGAGTGTATTCTGTATATATTAAATAGAAAAACATGTTCTCAAATATCGGATATGATTAAAAATGGCGATGTTGCTAATTTACTTTCAAAGCCAGTTTATTTTTTGCAATATACGATAGCAGAACAAAGTACGTGTATCATTAATTTGATTGTAAATATAATTAGTAGCATTATTTTAGGGATCTTAATGGCAGGTGTTATTCCAGTAAGTGTTTTACAGATAATATTTGTTGGAATTTCTATGATTCTTTCTGTTATCCTTTTTCTATTTGTTTTGATACTAATAGGATTTTTGGCCTTTTTTACAGAAGAAAACCATGCTTATTATTTAGTCATTTCAAAGGCAATGTTACTTTTAGTATTAACACCTCTTGAATTTTTTCCAAAACTTGTACAATTTTTCTTTAAGATTTTACCCACCACTTATATTGTATATCCACCAAGCAAAATTTTAGTTCATTTTCAATTAAAAGAAGCTTGTTATTTAATCGGATTGCAATTGCTGTTTTGTTTACTGATGTTATTTATCAATATTATTTTAAATGAAAAAGGAGTGAAAAAAATTAATGTTAATGGAGGCTAAACATAATATTCTATTTTTCTTTCAAGCAGTGAAGACAAGTATTTTAAGTGCAGCTGCATATAAGGTGAATTTTGTGATACAAACTGTTTTTATGATGATTAATAATAGTTCCTTTTTGCTTTTTTGGAGTGTTGTTTTTTCTGTAAATAAAGGAAATATGAAGGGAATCGTATATCAAGATATTTTACTTTTATGGTCGATTCCAGTGATTAGTTTTGGTGTATGCTATTTTTTCTTTGGGGGTGTAGAAAATCTAAATACATTTATTATTAGTGGACAATTAGATAGTTTTTTACTACAACCAAAGAACCCACTTATTAATGTTTTAACCTCAAAATGTATATTTTCTGCTTTTGGAGACCTATTATATGGGTTAATAATCGGGATTGTTGCGACAAATGGAAACATTTTCAAATTTTTAATAGTTGTGTTTTTTGGTACTTTTGGAAGTGTTTTCTATATAGCAACAGAAGTAATACTACGTTCTTTATCTGTATTTTTAAAAGATACAGGACAAATTGCAGATAAGTATAAAAATTCATTGCTAACAACATTTTCATCTTATCCAGAAAATATCTTTAAGAGTGGATTAAAATTATTGCTATATTCTGTGATTCCAGTAGCATATATTTCGTATCTTCCGATAAAACTGGTAAATTATTTTCAGTTAAAATATGCTATTAGTATTATCATTGCTGGATTCATCTATTTGATGATAGCATATCGTGTTTTTTCTTTGTCCTTAAAGTATTATGAGTCAGGAAATTCTATTTCTATGAAGAATTAAAGAGGAAGGAGTATAATATCAAGTATATTATGCTCCTTTTCTGTATTTAATTTACATAAAATATTGACAAAAACATGTTATCATGGTATAATTAAAATAGATTTGTACGTTTATAGTGGCTAAAATTAAATTACTTATTTGATTTTAGCTATATTTATGATATAATATTCTTGCATAAGTAAAATATAATATAATATTTTAATATATTTTAATATATTAGGGAGGTATTAAAATGAAAGTATTAGAAAGATTAAAGGGAATAAAAAACATAAAAATGAAAGTAGTAACGATACTTATGCTAATCGTTTTAATGTCATTGCAATTAACACCTTTTACGTTGCTTGCAACCGCAACACAGTTGCAGTTTTATAGTCCAGGACTAATAACTCCTGCAACAGATGTAGCATATGGAAAAAACGTATTCTTTACTAATGCGACTTTAGGTGGTGATACAGCATACTGTGTAGACTATGGTAGATCATTGCCTACAGGTACAATGACGTATTATAAGCAATTATCAGCACAAGGTGTGTCAATTTTAGTATATGGTTATCCAAATACATCACCTGCAGAAATGGGATGTGCGTCAGCAGATGAAGCATATATGGCAACTCAGTTAGCGTTTTGGACAGTATTACAAAAAACAGGTGAATCAGAAGGACCAAGAACATTTAATTTGGATAATATATATGCAAAACCAGGATATGAAGAATTTATGCAAAGAGCAGCTGCTGCAGCAAGAAGACTTAATGCAAGAGCACTAGCAGATCCATATATTCCAAATCCTGAGCTAAATGTAGATTCAAGTAGTGCAAAATTGGTAAATAGTAATGGTGAAATTATTACAGGACCATATGTACTAAATGTAACAGGTGGAACTGTGTCATCTATAAAAGTGTCTCTTTCAGGAGCACCAACATCAGCAAGAACAACTGATGGAAATGGAAATAGTAAATCAACATTTTCAAATGGAGAAGCTGTATATGTAAGATTTAATCAAAATGAAACAGGATCAACCATGAGATTAAATGTAGAAGCAGATACAAACAAAGTAGTAGGAAGTATATATACATCAGGAAATAGTAGTGTACAAAACTTTGTAAAATTGGATACAGTACCTGTAGAATTATCAACATATGTAGATATAAGATGGGGAACACAAACAGGAGCAATAGAAATATACAAAGTAGACCAAGACGATAATGAAGTAGAGGGAGTAACATTTGAATTAAGAAATGAAGATGGAGAAACATTAGCAGAAGGAACAACAGGAAGTAACGGATATATAAAATTTTCAAATGTACAACCAGGAAGATATGAATTGGTAGAAGTAGATGCGCCATCAGAATATGAGATGAGAGAAGATCCAATAGAGGTAACAGTAGAAGCAAATCAAACAATCAGAAAAACAATCGAAAATAAAAGAAAAGAAGTAGAAGGATCATTAGAAATTAAAAAAGTAGATGAAGAAGGAAAAGCAATTCCAAATGTAACATTTGAGATATTAGATGAAGATAGAAACAAAATCGGAGAAATAACAACAGATGAAAACGGAAGAGCCAAAATAAGTAACTTAGAAGTAGGAACATACTATTATAGGGAAATAAAAGCGCCAGTAAATGTAATAGTAGATAAAACTGTAAAAGAATTTAAAATAACAAAAAGTAATAGAAATGTAGTAGAAGAAGTAGTAAATGAAAAAGTAAAAGGATCATTACAAATTATAAAAGTAGACGAATCAAATGAACCAATAGCAGGAGTAAAATTTGATATACTAGACAGTAATAAGAAAGTAATAGAAACAATAACCACAAATGCAAGTGGAGTAGCAGTATCAAAAGATTTAACTCCAGGCACCTATTATTATAAAGAAGTAGAGGCTCCAAGTAATGTTACAATGGATACAAATGAGTATGAATTTAAAATAGAATCAACAGGTCAAATAATTACAAAAACAGTAGTTAATAAGGTGGCTAAAGGAAAATTAGAAATTCATAAAGTAGATAGTACAAATACTCCAATAGCAGGGGTAAAATTCAATATATTAGATAGCAATAAAAATGTAATTCAAACAATAACAACAAACGAAAATGGTATAGCTACTTCAAAAGACTTACCAATTGGAACCTATTACTATAAAGAAGTAGAAGCACCAAGTAATGTTGTAATGGATACAAATGAATATGAATTTAGATTATCAAGTAATAATCAAGTATTAGCTAAAACAGTAGTAAACCAAGTAGCAAAAGGAAAATTAGAAATTCATAAAGTAGATAATACTAATAAACCAATAGCAGGAGTAAAATTTGATATATTAGATAGTAACAAAAATGTGATAGAAACCATTGTCACAGATGAGAATGGTATAGCTACTTCAAAGGATTTAGCGCCAGGAACCTATTACTATAAAGAAGTAGAAGCACCAAGTAATGTTATCATGGACACAAAAGAATATGAATTTAGAATTTCTGGTTCTAATCAAGTGGTTACAAAAACTGTAGTTAACCAAGTTGTAAATGGCAAATTAGAAATTCATAAAGTAGACAATACTAATAAACCAATAGCAGGTGTAAAATTTGATATCTTAGATAGCAATAAAAATGTAATTCAAACAATAACAACAAACGAAAATGGTATAGCTACTTCAAAAGACTTACCACTTGGAACATACTATTACAAAGAAGTGGAAGCACCAAGTAATGTTATTATGGATACAAAAGAATATGAATTTAGAATTTCAAGTGCTAACCAAGTCATTACTAAAACAGTAGTTAACCAAATAGCAAATGGTAAATTAGAAATTCACAAAGTAGATAATACAAATGCTCCAATAGCCGGAGTAAAATTTGAAATTCTAGATAGCAATAAAAATGTAATAGAAACCATTGTTACAGATGAAAATGGTATAGCTACTTCAAAAGATTTACCACTTGGAACATATTATTACAGAGAAGTAGAAGCGCCAAGTAATGTCGTAATGGATACAAAAGAATATGAATTTAGAATTTCAAGTGCTAACCAAGTAATTACAAAAACAGTAGTTAACCAAATTATAAATGGTAGACTAGAAATTACTAAGGTAAATAATGAAAATGAACCAATTGAAGGTGTAAAATTTGAAATTTTAGATAGTAACAAAAATGTGATAGAAACCATTGTTACAGATGAAAATGGTAAAGCTACTTCAAAAGATTTACCAATTGGAACTTATTACTACAGAGAAGTAGAAGCTCCAGATAATGTATATATGGATACAAAAGAATACAAATTTAAGATTACAGAAACAAATACTGTTATTGTAAAAACAGTGGTTAATAAATTAATAGAAGGAAGTTTAAAAATTATCAAAGTAGATGAAAATGATACTCCATTAAAAGGTGTAAAATTTGAAATCTTAGATAGTGATAAAAAAGTAGTAGATACGATTGTAACAGACAAAGATGGTATAGCTGTATCTAAAAAATTACCAATTGGAACATACTATTATAGAGAGGTAGAAGCACCTGATACAGTTGTTATGGATACTACAGAACATAAATTTGTATTAAATGAAACAAATCAATTAATTGTAAAGAAAATTGTAAATAATCTTGCAACTGGAAAACTAGAGATTTTAAAACTTGATAAAGATAAAAATACTCCAATAGAGGGTGTAAAATTTGAAATTTATAATGAAAATGAGGAATTGGTAGATACTATTATAACAGATAAAGATGGTAAAGCAGTATCAAAAGATTTACCAATTGGAACTTACTTCTTTAAAGAAGTAGAAGCTCCAGATTCATATATTATGGATTCTAATACATATAAATTTAAGATTTCATCAGCAAATCAAATCATTCATAAAACAGTGTATAACGAAAAAGAAAAACTTCCTGTAACAGGTGGTATGATTAGTACAGATGTTATGATTGTTATTGCAGTAGCTGTTTTAAGTATACTTGGATATGTTGTGATGAATGCACTTTCAATAAAAAAGGAAAAAAATAATCAAAATATGTAAGAATTTACAATCTAGGGCATCCAGATAGGGTGTCCTTTTTTATGGGAGTTTGCATATGTTAGAAATGATAGAAAAAGCTAGAAAAGGGGATAAAGAGGCTTTTATTAATTTAATAAAGCTTGTAGAAAAAAAGCTATATGTGATTGCAAGATCACGCTTAAATAATGAAGAGGATATAAAAGACGCTGTTCAGGAAACTATATTTTTGTTATATAAAAATATTCCAAAATTAAAGGATATTCAAAAATTTAATGGGTATATGGCAAAAATTATGATAAATAGTTGTAATAAAATAGTGATAAAAAAAGGTAAACATATTTCTTATGATGTAGTTCAAAATGAAGAGTTTTTGATAGAAAAAGATAAATATGAAGATATTGATAAGAAACTAGATTTTTTTACAATTATTTCTTTTTTAGAAGTAGAAGAAAGAACACTGATATCTATGTATTATTCCGATGATTATACGACAAAAGAAATTAGTAAAATATTAAAGATGAATGAAAGTACAATTAGGAGTAAAATAAAAAGAATAAAAGAAAAGCTAAAACAAAGATATGGAGAGGAGGGAATAGAATGAAACCTGAAGATAAACTAGATCAATGGATGAAAGAAAAGTACCAAGAAATGAAGATTCCTTTAGATTTAGAAAAAGACTTTTTTGAAAAGTTAGAAAAGAAGGATGATAAGTCAAAGGTGCAATACTTAAAGTATGTAGCGATTATTCTGTTTATTTGTGCAATCATAGCAACTACTGTAATTATTGTAAATATAGTAAAGAATCATGATAATCCAGAGGAATTAATAGCAGAAGAAAATGAAGAATATCAAGTTGCTTTAAAAATTGATCAAGCATGTTACGAAAAGATGGATGGATATAGCTATTTTGTATCTTCTTCAAGTATTGCGCAAGCAGTAGAATCAGCTGATATTATTGCGATTGTAAAAATAGTGACGATAGAAGATATTCAAATGTATAGCGAAAATCTTGGAGAAACAAGAGGAAAGTTGTTAATGAATACGGTTCTAAAAGGGGACGCTATTCCCGGCGATATGATGGTATATAGAAATATAGGAAGCTATATTATTTTAAAAGAAGAATATAGAGATCGAATCATAACGGATATATCACAAGATATATATTCTCGTATGGAAAATCAAAGTCAGAATGATGTTGAACCAGGTAAAACATATCTAGCACATATACGCTTTGAGCATGGAGTTGGTACAACAGGATATGGAAAAGGAAGTCTTATGGAAATTTTAAATATCTCTCAACAAAATAAGATGAGTGTAGAAGAGTATGATTTAAATGAATTGATTTTCTATAATAACGAATTACAACAAACACAGACAGTTCAAGAATATATAGAAGAATATTTAAAGTAAACGTGCTTGCACGTTTCTTTTTTTACTAAATAAAAAACCATTTTAACTGAGAAAATACGTATATTCAGTTAAATGTAATAAAAATGAAATATATACATCACAAAATTGTAACAATTCATTGATTTTCTTAGAGAAATATGATAAAATATATTATGTAATGTAGTAATAACGTGGTAACGGAGGTATTAAAATGAAAGGAATAAAAAATATAAAAGTAAAGATAGCGAGTATATTTATGTTAATTGCTTTAATGTCATTGCAATTAACACCTTTTACGTTGCTTGCAACCGCAACACAGTTGCAGTTTTATAGTCCAGGACTAATAACTCCTGCAACAGATGTAGCATATGGAAAAAACGTATTCTTTACTAATGCGACTTTAGGTGGTGATACAGCATACTGTGTAGACTATGGTAGATCATTGCCTACAGGTACAATGACGTATTATAAGCAATTATCAGCACAAGGTGTGTCAATTTTAGTATATGGTTATCCAAATACATCACCTGCAGAAATGGGATGTGCGTCAGCAGATGAAGCATATATGGCAACTCAGTTAGCGTTTTGGACAGTATTACAAAAAACAGGTGAATCAGAAGGACCAAGAACATTTAATTTGGATAATATATATGCAAAACCAGGATATGAAGAATTTATGCAAAGAGCAGCTGCTGCAGCAAGAAGACTTAATGCAAGAGCACTAGCAGATCCATATATTCCAAATCCTGAGCTAAATGTAGATTCAAGTAGTGCAAAATTGGTAAATAGTAATGGTGAAATTATTACAGGACCATATGTACTAAATGTAACAGGTGGAACTGTGTCATCTATAAAAGTGTCTCTTTCAGGAGCACCAACATCAGCAAGAACAACTGATGGAAATGGAAATAGTAAATCAACATTTTCAAATGGAGAAGCTGTATATGTAAGATTTAATCAAAATGAAACAGGATCAACCATGAGATTAAATGTAGAAGCAGATACAAACAAAGTAGTAGGAAGTATATATACATCAGGAAATAGTAGTGTACAAAACTTTGTAAAATTGGATACAGTACCTGTAGAATTATCAACATATGTAGATATAAGATGGGGAACACAAACAGGAGCAATAGAAATATACAAAGTAGACCAAGACGATAATGAAGTAGAGGGAGTAACATTTGAATTAAGAAATGAAGATGGAGAAACATTAGCAGAAGGAACAACAGGAAGTAACGGATATATAAAATTTTCAAATGTACAACCAGGAAGATATGAATTGGTAGAAGTAGATGCGCCATCAGAATATGAGATGAGAGAAGATCCAATAGAGGTAACAGTAGAAGCAAATCAAACAATCAGAAAAACAATCGAAAATAAAAGAAAAGAAGTAGAAGGATCATTAGAAATTAAAAAAGTAGATGAAGAAGGAAAAGCAATTCCAAATGTAACATTTGAGATATTAGATGAAGATAGAAACAAAATCGGAGAAATAACAACAGAT
This sequence comes from uncultured Clostridia bacterium, assembly GCA_944386605.1. GTDB lineage: Bacteria > Bacillota > Clostridia > TANB77 > CAG-465 > CAG-465. Next base: position 46,159 of record CALXBS010000001.1, read on the forward strand.
GAAAACGGAAGAGCCAAAATAAGTAACTTAGAAGTAGGAACATACTATTATAGGGAAATAAAAGCGCCAGTAAATGTAATAGTAGATAAAACTGTAAAAGAATTTAAAATAACAAAAAGTAATAGAAATGTAGTAGAAGAAGTAGTAAATGAAAAAGTAAAAGGATCATTACAAATTATAAAAGTAGACGAATCAAATGAACCAATAGCAGGGGTAAAATTCGATATACTAGACAGTAATAAGAAAGTAATAGAAACAATAACCACAAATGCAAGTGGAGTGGCGGTATCAAAAGATTTACCAATTGGAACCTATTATTACAAAGAAGTAGAGGCTCCAAGTAATGTTGTAATGGATACAAATGAGTATGAATTTAAAATAGAATCAACAGGTCAAATAATTACAAAAACAGTAGTAAACAAAGTGGCCAAAGGAAAATTAGAAATTCATAAAGTAGATAATACAAATACTCCAATAGCAGGTGTAAAATTTAATATACTAGATAGTAATAAAAATGTAGTAGATACGATTGTTACAAATGCAAGTGGAGTAGCGGTATCAAAAGATTTACCAATTGGAACCTATTACTATAAGGAAGTAGAAGCTCCAAGTAATGTTGTAATGGATACTAACGAATATGAATTTAAATTAACAAGTAATGAACAAGTATTGGTAAAAACAGTAATCAATGATTTACAAAAAGGTTCTATTCAAATTTTTAAAATAGATAGTGAAAGAACTCCAATTCCTGGTGTTACTTTTCAAATATTAGATAGTAATAAAAATGTAATAGATACAATTATTACTGATGAAAATGGTAAGGCTTCTTCTAAAGAGTTAGAGCCAGGAACTTATTATTACAAAGAGTTTAAAGCACCAGCAAATGTTGTTTTAGATGATCAAGAATATGAATTTAGAATTAGTGGAACAACAATTGTTGAAAAAACAGTGGTTAATCAAATTGCTAAGGGAAAAATAAAAATTGTAAAAGTAGATAATACTAGTACCCCAATAGCAGGAGTAAAATTTGATATCTTAGATAGCAATAAAAACGTAGTAGATACGATTGTTACAGATGAAAATGGTATTGCAATATCTGATAATTTAAAATTAGGAACTTATTATTACAAAGAAGTAGAAGCTCCAAGTGATGTGATTATGGATACTAATGAATATACATTTAAGCTTTCTTATAACACGCAAGTAATCGAGAAAAGAGTAATCAACCAAAAAGTAAAAGGAGCTATTGAAATATATAAATATGATGAAAATGCTACTCCAATAGCTGGAGTAAAATTTGATATCTTAGATAGTAACAAAAAGGTAGTAGATACGATTGTTACTGATGAAAATGGTAAAGCAGTTTCTAGTATGTTAGAAGTTGGAACTTATTATTATAAAGAAGTAGAAGCTCCAAGTAATGTTATTATGGATTCTACAGAACATGCTTTTATCATAACAGAAACAAATGTTGTGGTGAAAAAGACAGTTGTTAACCAACTTGCAAAAGGAAATTTAAAAATAATTAAGGTAGATGAAAATGCAACTCCAATAGCCGGAGTAACATTTGAAATATTAGATAGTAATAAAACAGTAGTAGATACTATTATTACAGATGAAAATGGTATAGCTACTTCAAAAGATTTACCACTTGGAACCTATTATTACAAAGAGGTGAAAGCACCAAGTAATGTAATCATAGACTCTACAGAATATTCATTTATATTATCAGAAGATAACCAAGTAATTCAAAAAACAGTTGTTAACCGCTTGGTAGCTGGAAACTTAAAAGTGGTAAAAGTAGATGAAAAAAATGTACCAATAGCAGGTGTAACATTTAATATATTAGATGTGGATAAAAAAGTAATTGATACCATTGTTACAGACGAAAATGGTACTGCTATGTCAAAAGATTTAGCAATTGGAACTTATTATTACAAAGAAGTAAAAGTACCAGATGGATATATCTTAGATACAACAGAATATAAATTTAAAATCACAGAGGTAAGCTCTTTGATTCAAAAGAAAGTAGTTAATAAAACAACAAAAGTAAGTATTACTAAAACGGACATTACAGGAGATAAAGAATTACCAGGTGCAACATTACAAATACTAGATAAAAATGGAAATATAATAGAAGAATGGGTATCAGGAACAGAAGCACATGTGATAGAAGGAAAATTAATTGCAGGAGAAGAGTATACTTTAAGAGAAACAATTGCTCCAGATGGATATGCTTATGCAGAAGATATTGTATTTACAGTAGACAAAACTGGAAATGTGACTCAGGTTGTAATGAAAGATGATGTTACTAAAGTAAGTATTACCAAAACAGATATTACAGGAGATGAAGAACTACCAGGCGCAACATTGCAAATACTAGATAAGAATGGAAACGTAATAGAAGAATGGGTATCAGGAACAGAAGCACATGTGATAGAAGGAAAATTAATTGCAGGAGAAGAATATACATTAAGAGAAACAATTGCTCCAGATGGATATGCTTATGCAGAAGATATTGTATTTACAGTAGACAGAACTGGAAAAGTTACACAAGTTGTAATGAAAGACGATATTTTAAGAGGAGAAGTAGAAATTCCTGTTGTTAAAGTTTGGGAAGATTATGATAATCAGTATCAAACACGTCCTGAAAAAATAACAGTACAAGTAAAAGTAGGCGATGAAGTAGTAGCAGAACATGATATCACAGAACAAGATGATTGGAAATATACTTTTACTAATTTACCAAAATATGATGAAAATGGTAAAGAAATTGTATATACAATTGATGAAAAAGATTTAGGTAATATTCAATATGAAAAATCAATACAAGGTAATACAATTACTAACAAGTTGCTAATAGGTGCTTTAAAAATCATAAAAGTAGATGAGAATAATATTCCTCTTGCAGGAGTAGAATTTGAAATATTAGATAGTAACAAAAAGGTAGTAGATACGATTGTTACAGATGAAGAAGGAATTGCAATTTCAAGAGAATTAGCAATTGGAAAAACATACTATTTTAAAGAGACTAAAGTACCAGAAGGAATTATCTTAGATTCTACAGAACATAAATTTGTTTTAAACGAAGTAACAGATATAGTTGTTAAGAAAATTGTTAACTATTATCAAAAAGGAAATATTCAAATTGTTAAGGTGGATACAGAGGATCAACCAATTGAAGGTGTAGTGTTCCATATCTTAGATGAAAATGGTAAAGTGGTAGATAGCATTACTAGTGATGAAAATGGTATTGCTACTTCTAAGAAATTACCATTAGGAACTTATTATTATCAAGAAATAAGTGCCCCTGAAAATTATGTAGTTGATACAACGATTCATAAATTTAAATTAACAGAAAATGAGCAAACTATTGTAAAAAAAGTAGTTAATATAGAAAAATATGGATCTTTACAAATATTAAAATTAGATAAAAAATCAAATGCGCCAATTGCAAATGTACAATTTAACATTATGGATGTAAATGGTAATATTTTAGATACGGTTACAACCGATGAAAATGGTATTGCAGTTTCTAAAAATTTACCAATGGGAACATATTATTATCAGGAAATAAGTGCTCCAAATGGTTACATTATGGATAAAAATGTGTATGACTTTACATTAGAAACACATGAACAAATTGTAAATGTGACAGTATATAATGAAAAAGAAGAACTTCCTGTAACTGGTGGTGTAATTAGTTTAGATTTTATGATTATTATTTGTGTATCTATCATTAGTATTTTAGGATATATGATGAATGGTATTTTATCTGAAAGAAAGAAAAATTAAAGTATGAATACTTAATAGAAAGGAAAGAATAGTAAAAAAAGCTATTCTTTCTTTTTTTGTGGAATTTAGTCGTATTTTGTTTTCTTTTTCCTATTTTTATGTAAAAAGATTTTATCAAAATAACATAATAATGTAATAAAATGAAAATATACAATTCTAAAAGTATATCAATTTACATAATAATAAAAAATGTGGTTGTATTAGGAAAAATATGATGTTAGAATTCAAGTATAATATTTGTATAGGAGGAACAAATGAATAGGGAGCATAAAGGATTTTTTTCTAAGCTTTATAACCAAATTATTGGAATAAAGCATTTAAAACTAAAAATTGTCTCAATATTTCTAATTTTTATGTTGCTCACATTGCAATTATCCCCTTTTATGCTACAAGCTACTGCAACACAGTTGCAATATTACTCACCTGGTCTTGTGACACCTGCTACCGATGTATATTACCAAAAAAATGTATTTTTTAGTAATTCCACATTGGGAGGTGAAACTGCATATTGTGTAGACTATGGTAGATCTTTACCAAGTGGCACAATGACCTATTACAAGCAGTTATCCGCACAAGGTGTATCTATTCTTGTGTATGGTTATCCAAATACATCGCCTGCTGAAATGGGATGTGCTTCAGCAGATGAAGCATATATGGCAACACAACTTGCCTTTTGGACAGTTTTACAAAAAACTGGTGAATCAGAAGGTCCAAGAGTATTTGATTTGGATAATATATATGCAAAACCAGGCTATGAGGAGTTTATGCAAAGAGCAGCTGCAGCAGCAAGGAGGCTAAATGCAAGAGCAATTGCAGATCCATATATTCCAAGCCCTGAGTTAAATGTAGATACTACGCAAGCCAAGTTTGTTAATCAAAATGGTAATATTGTAACAGGTCCATACATTTTAAATGTAACTGGTGGTACAGTATCTTCCATTAAGGCTTCACTTTCTGGCGCTCCAAGTTCTGCTAAAATTATAGATGGAAATGGAAATGAAAAATCAACATTTTCAAATGGAGAAGCAGTATATGTTTCTATTAATGAAAATGAGCAAGGTTCAACCATGACATTAAATGTTTTTGCAGATACAAATAAAGTGACAGGTAGCATTTATACATCAGGAAATGATAGTGTTCAAAACTTTGTAAAATTAGATACCATTCCAGTGGAATTATCTACTTATGTGGATATTAAGTGGGGAACACAAACAGGAGCGGTCGAAGTTTACAAAGTGGATCAAAATGAAGATCCAGTTGCAGGCGCAACTTTTGAATTAAGAAATGGAAATGGAGAAACATTAGCAGAAGGAACAACAGGTAGTAACGGATATATTAAGTTTTCAAATGTAACAGTAGGACAATATGAATTGGTTGAAACAGAAGTACCTTCTGGATATATTGGTTCAGATGAGTCTATTATTTTTAATGTAACTGCAGGTAACACTTATTCTGTTACAGTAGAAAATGAGAAAATATCTGGGTCTTTACAAATAAAAAAGAAGGATACAGATAATAATCCAATACCAAATGTTACTTTTGAAATATTAGATGAGGATAGAGACAAAATTACAGAAGTAACCACCAATGAAGAAGGAATAGCAAGAGTCAATAACTTAGCAAATGGTACCTATTATTTTAGAGAAATAAAAGTACCTGTTAATGTTATTATGGATTCTTCTTTACATGAGTTTAATATTACTAGAGCAGATCAAGTGGTTACAAGAGAAATTACAAATGAGCTAATTACAGGTGGAATAAAGATTGTAAAAACAGATGAAAATAAGCTTCCTATAGAAGGTGTAAAATTTCAATTACTAAATTCTGCTAAACAAGTTGTTACGACTGCGACAACAAATTCAAGTGGTATTGCAGTGTTTAATAATCTTTCTGTTGGAACCTATTATTATCAAGAAATAGAAGTACCAGAAGGATATGTTATAGATAATACAGAACATGTATTTTCTATTACCAATACACAACAATTACTAACAGAAAATGTTGTTAATCAAGTCATGAAAGCAAAATTAAGAATTGTTAAGAAAACAAATGATGATACTCCTATTGCAAATGTAAAATTTGAAATCTTAAATGAAGATAAACAGGTATTAGAAACGATTACTACAAATGAATCAGGAATTGCAGAAACTTCTAGCTTACCAGTTGGAACGTATTACTACAAAGAAGTGGAAGCTCCAAATTATGTTATTATGGATACGAACGAATATAAATTTAAGCTTTCAAATAATGATCAAATAATAGAAAAAATAATTGTTAATGAATTAGCTAAGGCAAAATTAAAAATCATCAAAAAATCCAATGAAAACACGCCAATTGGTGGAGTAAAATTTGAGATTTTAGATCAGAATAAACAGGTACTGGAAACCATTACTACAAATGAAGAAGGAATAGCAGAAACTTCTAATTTATCAGTCGGCACTTATTATTATAAAGAGGTGGAAGCACCTGGATATGTAGTAATGGATAGTGAAGAACATGAAGTGAGACTTTCTAGTAATAATCAGATAGTAGAAAGAACTGTTATTAATGAGTTAATAAAAGCAAAATTAAAAATTACGAAGAAAAATAATTTAGGTGAAGTAATTTCAGGAGTTAAGTTTGAAATTTTAGATGAAAATAAAAATGTGGTTGAAACGATTACCACAAATGAATCAGGAATAGCAGAAACTTCTAGTTTACCAGTTGGTAAGTATTATTACAAAGAAGTAGCAGCTCCTGACAATGTTATCATGGATACAAATGAGTATGTATTTCAACTTTCAACTAATAACCAGGTATTAGAAAAAACGGTTATTAATAATTTGGTAAAAGAACGATTAAAAATTATCAAAGTAGATGAAAATAATAAACCAATTGCTAATGCCAAATTTCAAATTTTAAATTCCGATAAATCGGTTATAGAAGAAATCGTTACAAATCAAGAAGGAATTGCTTTATCTAGTGAATTAAGTGCAGGTGTTACTTATTATTATAAAGAGATAGAAGTGCCATATGGTTATACATTAGATAGCACTGAAAAAGCTTTTAGAGTAACAGAAAATTCTGGAGTGATTGTTAAAAGAGCGGTTAATAATATTCAAACAGGGGAATTAGAAATTATAAAGAAGGATAATAATCAAAATCCAATAGAAGGTGTAGAATTCCAGATTTTAGATGCTAATAAAAATGTAATAGAAACCATTACGACAAATAGCGAAGGAATAGCTACTTCACAAGAGTTAATGCTTGGAACATATTATTATCAAGAAATAAGCGCCCCTAATGATTTGAAAATAGATGAAACACTTTATGCTTTCAGCATTTCAGAAGATAATCAAGTTGTTACAAGAACGGTAATTAATGAGTTAATTACAGGAAAATTAGAAATTGTAAAAGTAGATGAAAATAAATTACCAATTGCAAATGTCACTTTTGCAATTAAAGATGAGAATAAAACAACAATTCAGACTATAACAACAGATGAAAACGGAATTGCTTTATCGGATCCTCTATCAAAAGGAAAATATTATTATCAAGAAATAGAAACGGCAGATGGTTATGTTTTAGATGATAAAGAGTATGTATTTGTTATTGACGGTGAAAATGAAATCATTCAAAAAAAGGTGATTAATCAATTTGTACGTGGAAATCTTAGAATTGAAAAATTAGATACTGCAGGTAAGCCACTATCTGGTGTTCAATTTGAAATTTTAAATGAAAACAAAGAAGTGGTAGAAACACTAACAACTAATAGTGAGGGAATTGCAATTAGTAATCCTTTATTAAAAGGAAAATACTATTACAGAGAATCAAAAGTACCAGATGGACTACAAATAGATACAACAGAGCATATATTTGTAATTTCTGAAAATGACCAAATCATTCAAAAAAGAGTGATTAATGAATATTTAGAAAAAGGAACATTAGAAATCTATAAAGTAGATGAAAATAGTATTCCAATTGAAAATGTTACTTTCCAAATTTTAGATGGTCAAAAAAATATAGTAGAAGAAATTACAACGAACGCAGAAGGAAAAGCAACATCTAGTGATCTTAAGATAGGCACTTATTATTATAAGGAAATATCGGCACCAGATGAGTATGTAATGGATACAACAGAACATAAATTTGTATTATCGGAAGATAATCAAGTAGTTTATAAAACAGTTATTAATACCCATGAAAAAGGAAGCTTAAAGATCATTAAAGTAGATGAAAATGATGTGCCTTTACAAGGAATTGTATTCCATATCTTAAATAGTAATCAAGAGGTAATTCAAACGATTACAACAAATGAAGCTGGTATAGCCGTATCTAATGAATTACAAAAAGGAAATTATTATTATCAAGAAGTAGAAGTTCCAGAAAATATTTTAATTGATCGAACTATTTATCCTTTTGAAGTATCTGAAAATAACCAAATTGTGATTAAAAATATGGTAAATGAGTATCTTAAGGGGAATTTAAAAATCATCAAAACTGATGAGAATAACAAGCCTCTTGCAGGAGTAAAATTCCATATTTTAGATAGTAACAAAACAGTAATTGATACGATTATTACAAATGAGGAAGGTATTGCAACTAAAGATAGTCTTTTAATTGGAACCTATTATTATCAGGAAATAGAAGCTCCAGAGCACGTGATCATAGATTCGAATCAGTATGAATTTAGTATTACAGCTCAAAATCTAGTGGTAGAAAAAAGTATAGTAAATAAATATGAAAAATCAAGTTTAAAAATTATTAAGGTAGACGAGGAAAATCATCCAATTGCAAATGTAACCTTTGCAATATTAGATGAAAATAAACAAAAGATAAATGAAATTGTTACAAATGAAGAAGGAATTGCCATTTTAGAAAATATGTCACTTGGAACCTATTATTATCAAGAGTTAAGTGTTCCAAATGAATATGTAAAAGATGAGACAATTTATGAATTTAGAATATCAGAGTATGGTCAAACAATTACTAAAACAGTGGTAAATAAACTTGCAACAGGAAGATTAAGAATTCAAAAAGTAGATGAAAACAATATCCCACTTGCAGGTGTTAAGTTTGATATATTGGATCATAAACAAAATTATGTAGAGACCATAGTAACTGATGAAAACGGAATTGCTTTGTCAGACTTTTTAGAATTAGGAAAATATTATTATCAAGAAACAGAAGCTCCCGAACATGTAATTATTGATGATAAAATTTATGAATTTTCAATTACTCAAAATAATGAAATTGTCATTAAAAATATGACAAACTTTTACAAAAAGTCAAGTTTAAAAATAATAAAAGTGGACGAAAACAATCATCCAATTGCAAATGTAACCTTTGCAATATTAGATGAAAATAAACAAAAGATAAATGAAATTATAACAAATGAAGAAGGAATTGCTATATTAGAAAATATGTCACTTGGAACTTACTATTATCAGGAATTAAGTGTTCCAAATGGATATGTAAAAGATGATACAATTTATGAATTTAGAATATCAGAATATGAGCAAATGATTACTAAAACAGTGGTAAATCAATTCGCAAGAGGAAGTTTAAAAGTTATCAAGGTAGATGAGAATAGTGTACCACTTGCTGGAATCAAATTTAACATATTAGATAGCAATCAAAAATATATTCAAACAATTGTAACGGACGAAAATGGAATTGCACAGACTTCTAATTTAACACTAGGAACTTATTATTATCAAGAAGTAGAAGCACCTGAATACGTCATTATGGATAATACAATTTATGAATTTACCATTAGTGAAAATAATGAGGTAGTCATTAAAAATATTGTAAATCATTATGAGAAATCTACCTTTACCATTATCAAAGTAGATGAAAATGAAATACCTTTACAAGGAATTACATTTGATATATTAGATAATAATAAGAATGTAATTGATACAATAGTAACTGATGAAAATGGCGTTGCTAAATCAAAAGAACTTTCATTAGGCACATATTATTATCAAGAAACTAAAGTGCCAGATGGTCTTGTATTAGATAATCATCTTTATGAATTTGAAGTAACAGGCTATGGTCAGAATGTTATTAAAAATATGGTCAATTACTATGTTAGAGGAAAGTTTCAAATTATTAAAAGAGGATTGGACGGAAAAGTTTTAGCGGGTGCAAGATTTAATATTTTAGATGAAAATCAAAATATCATTGATACAATTCAAACAGGTGAAAATGGAATCGCCATTTCAGATGATTTGATTTATGGAAAATATTATTATCAAGAAATAGAAGCACCAGTTGATTACGAGTTAGATGATACGTTATATTCATTTGAAATTACACGAAATGATGAGATCATTATAAGAGAAATAGAAAATGAATATATTTATGGGAAATTAAAAATTACTAAATTGGATAAAGAATCTTCAAAACCAATAGAAGGAGTAAAATTTAATATATTGGATCAAGATAAAAATATCATCACAACGATTACAACTGATCAAGAGGGAATAGCAGTAATGGAAAGATTGGTAAAAGGAACATACTTTTATCAGGAAATAGAAGCCCCAGAAGGTTATGTAATCGATGAAAAAGTATACCAATTTAGAATTAGTGAAAACAATCAGTTAATTAATAAAGTGATTACAAATGAAAAAATATTGGGTGGACTAAAGATAACAAAATTAGATAAAAAATCAGAAGCACCAATTCAAGGTGTAAAATACCAGATTTTAGATCAAAATAAAAATGTGATAACAACTATCACAACAGATGAAAATGGTATAGCAACAATTGATGGCTTAGAAAAAGGAAAGTATTATTATCAAGAAATAGAGGCACCTGAAGGATATATCATAGACGATAAGATTTATCAGTTTAATATTTCAAAAAATGAGCAAATTATTAATAAGATAATGATCAATGAGCAGGTTTATGGTGCATTAAAAATTATTAAAACAGATAAGGATACAAGAGAAACAATAGAAGGTGTTGAATTTAAAATATTAAATAGTAATAGAGAAGAAGTGGGAACTTATGTAACAGACCAAGAGGGAATTATAGAAGTTGAAAACTTACCATATGGAACCTATTATTATAAAGAAATGAAAACGCCAGAAAATTATTATGTAGATAATGAGGAATATAGTTTTGATATAGAAAAAGATGAGCAAGTTATTGTTAAAAAGATAACAAATGAAAGAGAAAAACTACCGGTAACAGGTGGTATCATTAGTACTAATATTTTAATTATTGTAGCGGTAAGTATTGTTTCAATAATTGGATATGTTCTATTTAATGTACTAAGAGACAAAAAAACGGCAGATCCTTTTAAATTTAAAAGTGACGATTTTGTAGATGATGAATCTAATGATAAAAATAAGGATAGGTAAAATTTTACCTATCTTTTTCTTGACATAAATGTTATAATAAAGTAGGGAGTATTATGACAGAAATTATTGATTTAAAAAACATAGAAAAATGTATAGAAGCAATGAAAAAGGGTGATCCTATTATCATACCAACAGAAACGGTTTATGGAATAGGAGCACTTGCTTTTGACGTTCAGTCTGTTGAAAAAGTTTATGAGTTAAAAAAACGTGATAAAAAGAAATCATTAATTGTTTTAGTAGATTCGGTGGAAATGTTAAATAGAATTGTAAAGAAAGTTACATATGTGGAAGAAAAGCTAATAAAGGCATTCTGGCCTGGTCCATTAACGATCATCTTTGAAAGCAATGGATCACTACCCTCTAATGTAACAGGCGGAAAAGATACTATAGCAGTAAGAATTCCAGATAACGCAATTGATTTAGAATTGATTCATAGATTAAATCAACCAATTACGGCACCAAGTGCAAATATATCAGGCAAGTTAAGTATTACAGAAGCAATGACTGCTTATCAAGAATTTAATGGAAAGGTTCCGTATATTCTTGATGGTGGAAAATCAAGTATTGGTTTAGAGTCAACAATTGTAAAAGTAAAAAAGGATATTGTTTCTGTGCTACGTATAGGAAAAATTCTTCCTGAGGATATAGAAAAATTAGGTTTAAAGGTAGAAATTATAAAAGACAAGATGGAAAAAAAGACACATTATCAAATGGATAAAAAAGTTATTTTAATTAGTGGAACTCTAGAAGAACAATATCATAAAATGAAAGAATATATAGAAAATGATAAAAATGAAACAATTGATATAATTGGTTTTAAAGAAAATCATATACTATTAAGGGAATCTGTTCATCAATATATGGATGTTGGATATGTGGAAGAAGTGGAAAATTTTTCTAAAAATTTATTTCAAATGTTATATACATGTGATAAAAGTAAAGCGGATACAATATTGATAGAATTGCCTGAAGAAAAAGGATTTGGTGGAATTGTTATCGATAAATTAAAAGAAGTAACAAACCATGATATATTATAAAAAATTGATGAAAAAACTTTACATTTTTTTAATTTTGTGACATAATATATATGTTGTTTAAAAGTTTGGAGGAAAAAGATGGTTTATATTATTACAGGTGGTCCTGCTAGTGGTAAGGGCACAAGATCTGATATTTTAGCTAATGCTTTACAAATCCCACATATTTCTACGGGAGATTTACTAAGAGGAATTGCACAAACTGATAAAAATATACAAGAAAAACTAACTCGTGGTGAATTAATATCAGATGAAATCATTACAAAGATATTAGAAGAGCGTTTAAATAAAGAAGATTGTGAAAAAGGGTTTGTATTGGATGGTTATCCAAGAACTTTAAAGCAAATTGATTATTTAAACCAAATATTAGAAAAATTAAATAAGAAAATTGATAGAGTAATTGAACTAGTTGTTCCTGATGAATTAGTATATAAAAGAATTTTAGAAAGAAAAAAATGTATAAGATGTGGAAGAATGTATGGAATTGATTTTCCATCTAAAATTAAAAATGTTTGTGATAAATGTGGTGGAAAATTAGAAGTAAGAACAGATGATACTAAAGAAACTGTAAAGAAAAGAATTGATACATATAGAGAAAATTCAAAAGAAATTTTAGAATATTATAGAAAAAAAGGACTATTAAAAACAGTAGATGCTTCAGGACATTCTGAAAGAATCATTCAAGAAGCAACAGAAGCATAAATGAAGAAGGTGAAATAGATGATAACAATTAAAAGTGAGCATGAAATTAAATTGATGGAAGAGGCTGCAGAAGCTTTAAAAGCTGCATTAAGAGCAATTGAAGCAGAAGTAAAACCAGGTGTTTCAACGATGTATTTAAATCATGTGGCAGAAGAAGCAATGAAAAAGCACGGTGCTATTCCTGCTTTTAAAGGTGTAGAATGTCCATATAGGGGAGGAAAACCATATAAGTGGGCAATTTGTACTTCTGTTAATGATGAAATTATACATGGTATTCCTTCTGATAAGGTGATTTTGAAGGAAGGAGATATTGTGTCAGTAGATTTAGGAACTATCAAAAACGGATGGTGTTCTGACGCAGGAAGAACTTATGGTGTTGGGAAAATATCTCCTGTTTGTGAAAAATTAATTAAAGTAGCAAAGGACGCTTTTTTTGCTGGAGTAGACCAGGCAATTGTTGGAAACCGTGTAGGTGATATTTCCAATGCAATTCAGACTTTTGTAGAAAAAAATGGTTTTTCTTTGTTAAGAGAATATCAAGGACATGGGATTGGTGAAGAAATGCATGAAGATCCTGGAGTGCCAAATATAGGTCAAAGAGGAAAAGGTCCAAGGTTACAAAAAGGAATGGCTCTTGCAATAGAACCAATGATTTGTGAGGGAAAACCAGATGTTTATGTAAAACCAGATTATTGGACGGTTGCAACCATAGATGGAAAAATGACAGCATATTATGAGAATACGATTGTTATAACAGATAAAGAGGCTAAAATATTAACGATATAGTAGAAATATTATATCGTTTTCTTGCTTTTTAGATATAAAGAAGGTATAATTTAGAAAAAATAATTGCTGAAATAATTTAAAAACAGGAGGGATTTTATGCTAAAATTTATTGGATGTGGTTCATGTTTTAATGTTTGGGTAGGAAATAATTCTGCATTCTACCTTGATACAGAAACAAAACATTTAATTTTAATTGATGTTGGAGGAACTACATATGAGCAACTTGTAAAAAAAGAAATTTTAAAAGATGTAGAAAAAATAACGATTCTTATTACTCATAAACATCCTGATCATATTGGTGGTCTGGGAAGTTTGATTTTTCACTGTCATTATCTTTTAGAAGGGATGAAACCAACAGTTATTTATCCTAATGAAGAAGAAATGAGGTCCTATTTACGAAGTATTGCGGTACGAGATGATGAATATAGGGTATATGCACCAAAGAATTTTTTAGATTTTAGTATTGAGTCTTATAAGCAAAGGCATGTGGAATTGATAGATGCTTTTGGATATTTATTGGTATTAAATGGTAAAAAGATATACTATAGTGGAGATACGAATGATATACCAGAATCTATTATAGAAAAATTAAAGTCTGGTGAAATAGATTATATGTATCAAGAAGTAACAAGATTTTGTAATACAGAGCACACTTATATTGAAAAATTAATACAAAAAATTCCTATGGAATATCGTGGAAAAGTTACTTGTATGCACTTTGATGATGAGAGGCTAATGCAAGAAGTAAAAGAAAAAGGATTTAATTTACCAGAAGTTTATGAAAAAGCTGACTAGAAATAGTCAGTTTTTTTATAAACTTTTATCTTTTTTTAGTTATTTCGTTGACAATTTAACATAAATTTGTTATAATATGTGTGTTATTAATGCTCTAATTAGATAGAGTATTTTTTACACATAATAGGAGGGACTTTGAATGGCAAAAGACGATGTGATAGAAGTTGATGGTATTGTAGTGGACGCATTACCAAATGCTAATTTTAAAGTAAGATTAGAAAATGGGCATGAGGTTCTTGCTCATATATCTGGTAAGTTAAGAATGCATTATATTAAAATTTTACCAGGTGATAAAGTAAAATTAGAATTGTCAACTTATGACTTAAGTAAAGGCAGAATTACTTGGAGAGCAAAATAAAACCTATTATATTTAATTTAGCTAATAAGCATGTTCTGAAGCGGCTGTGGGAGAAATCCTATTTTAGAATATGTTTATTGATATATAATTACTTACTTTTGTTAAATTATTAACAAAAATTTTAAGGAGGATTTAAAATGAAAGTAAGATCATCTGTAAAGAAAATTTGTGAGAAGTGTAAGATTATCAGAAGAAACGGTGTTGTTCGCGTTATCTGTGAAAATCCAAAGCACAAACAAAAACAAGGTTAATGTGGGGGTGTAAAAATAAATGGCACGTATAGCTGGAGTAGATTTACCAAAAAACAAAGTTGCAGAAATTGGATTGACTTCTATTTATGGAATTGGTCGTTCTGCTGCAAGAAAAATATTGGCAGAGGCTAATATTGAAACTACTAAAAGAGTAAAAGATTTTACAGAAGAAGATGAAGCAAAAATAAGAGCAATTATTGAAAGAGATTATGTTGTTGAAGGAGATCTTCGTAAAGAAGTTGCTTTAAACATTAAAAGATTAATGGAAATTAATTGCTACAGAGGACAAAGACATAAAAGAAGATTACCTGTTCGTGGACAAAGAACAAAAACAAATGCGAGAACTAGAAAAGGCAAAGCAGTAGCAATTGCTGGTAAGAAGGGAGTATAGTTAAAATGGCAGGAAAGAAAAAAGTAGTAACAAAGAAAAAAGTTAAAAAGAATATATCAACTGGAGCTGCACATATCCAATCTTCATTTAACAATACAATTGTTACAATGACTGATTCTCAAGGAAATGTTATTTCTTGGGCTAGTGCTGGTGGATTAGGATTTAAAGGTTCTAGAAAAAATACTCCTTTTGCTGCAGGTCAGGCTGCAGAAGTTGCAGCAAATGCAGCTAAGGAACAAGGATTAAAAACAGTTGAAGTTTATGTAAAAGGACCAGGTTCTGGAAGAGAAGCTGCTATAAGATCACTTCAAGCTGCAGGATTGGAAATTAGCATGATTAAAGATGTTACTCCAATTCCACACAATGGTTGTAGACCACCAAAAAGAAGAAGGGTATAGTGGGGGTGTAAATAGAAAATGTCAAGATATACAGACGCAGTATGTAAAAAATGTAGAAGAGAAGGTGCAAAACTTTTCTTAAAAGGTGCAAGATGTAATTCAAATAAATGCGCTATTGATAGAAGATCATATGCTCCAGGACAACATGGAAAGAATAGATCAAAATTATCTGAATATGGTCTTCAATTAAGAGCAAAACAAAAAGCAAAAACATATTATAGAGTTTCTGAATCTCAATTTAGAAAATATTATGAAGAAGCTTTTAGAAGAGAAGGAGTTACTTCAGATGTATTATTTGAGCAATTAGAATTAAGATTAGATAATGTTGCTTATAGAATGGGAATTGGTAACTCAAGAGCAGAAGCTAGACAACTAGTTGGTTATGAAATGTTAGAAGTAAATGGTAAAAAAGTAAACATTCCTTCATATATTGTAAAAGTTGGAGATGTTATTAGAGTTAGAGATTCTAAAAAAGATAATAAGACAATTGTTAGTGTCTTAGAAGCTAATAAATTAAAAGCTGTACCAGAATGGTTAGAGCTTGATAGAGAAAAAATGGAAGCAAAAGTTCTAAGAAAACCAGTTAGAGAAGATGTTGACTTAGACGTACCAGAAAACTTAATCGTTGAGTTATATTCTAAGAACTAGTCATATCATTTAATGGAAATAGTATGTGTAATCAGAGCATACTAGAAGGAGGATTTAAAATGATTGAAATGCAAAGACCAGAGATAAAATGTGTACAAGTTGATGTGGATACATTTTATGCAAAATTTGAAGTAGAACCTTTAGAAAGAGGTTTTGGAATTACTTTAGGTAATTCATTAAGAAGAATATTACTTTCTTCACTACCAGGTTATGCGATAGATACTGTTAAAATAGAAGGAATAACTCATGAATTTTCAACAATACCAGGAGTTACAGAAGATGTCACAGATTTAATATTAAATTTAAAACAAGTTTGTTTAAAGTCTGACGACTATGATGATAAAAAAATATATATTAAGGCCAAGGGACCTTGTGAGGTTACTGGTGAAGATATTATTACAGATTCAACTATGAAAGTAGTAAATAAAGATCTACATATTGCTTATTTAGATGAAGGAGCAAATTTAGATATTGAAATGACAGTTGTAAAAGGTAGAGGATATGTAGCAGGTGATCGTTCTAATTATACAGATTTACCTTCTAATGTATTACCAATTGATTCTATCTTTACTCCAGTAAAAAAAGTAACTTTTGCAGTTGATAAAACAAGAGTTGGACAAAAAGCAGACTATGATAAATTAACTATGGAAATTTGGACAAATGGTGTAATAGAACCATATCAAGCCTTAAGTATGGCTGCTAAAATATTAGGTGAACATTTGGAAATGTTTATTGATTTATCTGAAATTGCAAAAACAATGTCAATTATGTCTAAAAAAGAATTATCAATGAAAGATAAATTATTAGAAACACCAATTGAAGAATTAGAATTTTCAGTAAGATCTTACAACTGTTTAAAAAGAGCTGGTATTCATACGGTTGCAGATATTGTTAACAAAACAGAACAAGATATGATGAAAGTTAGAAATTTAGGTAAAAAATCTTTAGACGAAGTAAATAAGAAAATGTCTGATTTAGGACTTGAATTTAAGAAAAAAGAAGATTGATTGAAGGAGGAATTAAGCGATGCCAGGAACAAGAAAACTTTCAAGAACTACTTCTCATAGAAATGCAATGCTTAAAAACTTAGTTACATCTTTAATTTTAAATGGAAGAATTGAAACTACTCTTGCAAAAGCAAAAGAAGTAAAACCTTTAGCAGATAGTTTAATCGATTTAGCTATAAAAGAAAAAGATAATTTTGAAATGAAAGAAAAAACAATTTCAAGAGTGAAAGTAGATAAAAAAGGTAACAAAGTAAGAGAAGAAAAAACATCAAAAAATGGAAATAAATATGAAGTGTTAGTAAGAGAAGTTGTAAAGGAAGAAGTAAAAGTAGACAAACCATCTAAACTTGCTGCAAGAAAGAAAATGTTTAAAATGTTAAATAAAATTAGTGATTTTGATGGAAACACAGTTGATTTAACAGAGAAATTATTCAATGAAATCGCTCCAAAATATGAAGCAAAAGGCGGATATACAAGAATTGTAAAGCTTGTTGCTAGAAAAGGTGACGGAGCAGATATGGCAATTATTGAATTAATATAAAAGGGATTAAATAACAGAATTATATGATAAAATTTATATAATTCTGTTATTTTTCTGTTGTAAATAAAAAAAAGATATGATATTATATAAGTGTGTGTGATATGTTTGGGGGTGGAAGAAAAGTAAGGTTAAGTTAAAATATATAAGGGGTTAGATAAGATGAAAAAATTTTAAGTAAATAAAATTTACTTAAAATAATTAGGTTTTTATATTTTGTAATATAAAGTTATTGCGAATGAAACTTAACTAGTAATAACAAGAATTTTATTATATTATGTAATATAAGTGTGTGTGATTATATGATATATAATATAGTATAATTTGAGTTAGTTACTCGACCTAAGTATGAATTAACAACAATCTTATCTAAGAAAAAAACTGTTGTCTTTTCGGCTAGTTAAGTATTAATTCCAAACAAATAGAATTCTAACGATTAAATTTTGATAAGTTTTATAAGGGAATGTGTTTCTAATAGAAAAACAATTCCTTTTTTTATTTTTATAATTTATTTGTATAGTCTTTATTTAATGTATCATTTGCCAAAATGCTATAAAGATTGGAAGCTAATAAATCATAAGAAAACATTTTTTGTTGAATAGAGGAAAGTGAAGGGATCGTATCTTTACTTACTTTGGTGATAAGTGGAATATCTGCTTCTTGTGACAAACGTGAAAGTAAAAGTTTTCCTTTTTCAGATTTTGCTAAAACATGCGCATACATTTCGTTAGAACAAATGATATCTTGAAAATCTTTTTTAGTAACATTTAATAAAATATTCATACATAATCTTTTTAATTTACTTAATTGGTAACGTTTACTCTTTAATTCATTTAATAATTCTGTATTATTTTTAGAGTATGAAATTGCTTTTAATAACTTGTTTTCAAGTCCTTCTGTCATTTCCATGATTTCTTGTAAAGTATTTTTATCTTTTGTAATTGTGCTGTATTTTAATGGAAGAAATAGAATATCATTTGATAGCAATGTCTGATGTGTTAGTGCGTGATAACAATTATCTGGAACATAGGGGCGTATGTTTAAAATATTGTTTTCAAATATGCTTTTTCGAATACTAGTGGCACTTGTAAAATAAGAATCTTTTGGTAAATTAAGATCATGAAAAGAAGAATCTTTTCTTTGAATGGTAATAGGGGCAATTTTGCTATTTTGCTTTTTTAGTTGTATTAGATATTCTATTGCTAAAATATTATTAGGTTTTGTAATTTCTAGTAGTTCTTCTTTATTTAGAAATTTACTAAGACTCATTTCCCTTGCCTTTGCAAAAGAAATTCCTAATTTTAAATTTTCTTTTATATCTTGTGTAATTTTTGTTTCATTATGGATGATTTTTTGAGTGATACTTTCTAGTATGCTAATATCAGAAGCTTCACTACCGAAACAAATAGAATCAATTATGTTTAGTTGATTTAAAAGTAAAATGGCACCTTGTGCAAAAAAAGAGCTACTAGAGTTCGCATAAATAAAAGGAAGCTCAATTACTAGATCTGCTCCGTTTTGAGTAGCAAGAGAGGCTCTTTTAAATTTATCCATAATTGCAATATTGCCTTGTTGTGTAAAATTTCCGGACATGACAATGATAACAAAATCACTTTGTGTTTGTTCTTTTGCTTTTTGTATTTGATAAAGATGACCATTATGAAAAGGATTATATTCAGCAATGATACCTAAAATTTTCAATTTCTTTTCCTCGCTTTCTTGTTTTTTAAGATCATGTATATTATAATATATGTGTGTTAAAAGTTTAACATAATTTTGTGAAATTTTCAAGGAGAAATTATGAAAAATGTAGTTATGTATACAGATGGAGCATGTAGTGGAAATCCTGGACCAGGAGGATATGCAGCCATCTTAATTTATAATGGAATCGAAAAAGAGATTTCTGGAAATGAGCTTTCTACTACCAATAATAAAATGGAGTTACTTGCGGTCATATCTGGTTTAAAAGCTTTAAAAGAAAAGTGTAATGTTACAATTTATAGTGATAGTGCTTACGTAGTTAATGCAGTAGAAAAAAGCTGGTTAATATCTTGGAAGAAAAATAATTGGATAAAATCAGATAAAAAGCAAGTTAAAAATATTGATTTATGGGAAGAATTATTAGATCTGATGAATTTTCATCATGTGCAATTTAAAAAAGTAAAAGGACATGCAAATGATGTTTATAACAATAGATGTGATAAATTAGCAGTTATGGAAAGAGAAAAAATTAGTCTTTAATTAATATTCAAATCACCTATCACATAGTATGTTGTATGGTGATATTATGAAGGAAAAAATATTTGAATATATAAATGAATATCAAAAGATCATTAAAGTAATTCTTATTTGTATCATACTTGGAATATTAACTGGAAATATTATTTTTGGATTATTAAATGATGGACTAAAAAATGAATTTGTTTCTGGCTTTAAAAATACACTAGAGCTAGTAAAAAACAGTGGATTTCAAGATGTCAATATGATAAAAAACGGGATCATTTCAAATGCAATATTAATATTTATTATTTATTTTTGTTCCATTACTTTACTTGCTCCTGTTTTAATAGGAAGTATCGCTTTTTTTAAGAGCTGTGCGATTGGATTATACTTTCCAATTATTTTTTCTATATTTGGTTTTTCGAAAGGAATATTAGTAACTCTTTTATTACTCATATTACCTAATCTAATTTACTTACCTAGTTTTATATTTTTAAATGTGAATGCCATTCATTTTCATTATGAATTATTTGAAAATGATGATAGAGCAAGAATTATGATTGTCCTTAAAGAAATTGTCAAAATAGGGATTGCTTTTTCTTTTGTTATTTTATCTGTTGTACTAGAACAAATTTTAACGAATATTGTATTAAATATATATCTTAATTTGGGTTAGTAAAAGTAATTTTTTTAATATTCTAGTTTAGAAAAATAAAAGACATTACATAACTTTTAGATAAACTATTGCAAATTTGTCGGAAATAGTGTAAAATAAATATGACGAAACGGGAGGACAAATCATGAAAATTATTATAGACGAGTTTATTGAAAGTTTAAAAGCTAGACAGGCTTCGCCAAACACATTAGCTTCTTATGAAAGAGATGTTATTCAATTTAGCAATTATTTTGAATCACAAAACAAAAAAATATTTGATCTAACAAAAGAGGACATGCAAGAATATATTAACCACTTAATTGCAGAAGGAAAGTCTAATTCTACAATTTCAAGAAGCACTGCCTCTATTAAAGCTTTATATAGATATTTGATTAGTAAAAAATTGGCTGAGGAAAATATTGCAGAGGATATCGAAGCACCAAAAGTAGATAGAAAAGATCCAATTATTCTTAATTCTTCTGAAATAGAGAAATTATTAGAGCAACCAGATTTATCAGAATTAAAAGGTCAAAGAGATAAAGCTATGCTAGAAGTATTATATGCAACTGGTATTAGAGTAACAGAATTAATTTCTCTTAGAGTAGAAGATGTAAGTTTGACTAATGGATATATTAAGGTGAAGAAGAAAAATTCTGAAAGACATATTCCATTAGGAAATTTGGCTTTAAAATGTTTAAGAGAATATATGAACAAGGTAAGACCTTTATTAATTAGAACAGAAGATGAAAGAACTTTATTTATTAATACAAATGGCCAAAAAATGACAAGACAAGGATATTGGAAAATCTTAAAACAGTACAAAGAACAAGCAAAAATCGATAAAGATATTACACCACATACAATTAGACATTCTTTTGCTGTTCATATGTTAGAAAGTGGTGCTGAAATTAAAACCGTTCAAGAATTATTAGGACACACAGACGTAGCTTCTACTATGATGTATACACAGTTTACAAATAATAATATAGATGATAAAAACGTTTAAATAATGATAAGAATAGAAAGAAATCAGGATAAAAGAAATATCCTGATTTTTTTGCAATGTGTCTATTTTAGTTATCATGATTCATATTTAAGAATTTATGTAATAGTTGTTTTCTACATAAATTTTCAAATGTATCATTTAATGGTTTTAAAATCGTATCTTCTTGGTATTTTTTATCTAAACAATGTTTAATAATGTAATCGGCAAGTTTAGGATTTTTAGAAAGAAGAGGGCCATGTAAGTAAGTAGCTATCACATTTTCTTTGAAAAATCCTTCTTCTGTATCACTAAATTGATGAGCCTTTCTAAATAAAATTTTCCCAAAAGGAGAAGGAATATCATATGTTTGTCCACTATGATTTTCAAATCCAATGATTTTTGTTTCCTGACCATTTAAATTCACACTAAGTATAATATCTCCAATATATCTTTTTTTCTCTTTTTCGCTACTTTCTGTATAATATGGAAATATTTCTAAACCAGGTATGATATGACCATGAATATTTTTATAGTATTTTCCAAATAATTGATAGGCACCACAAATAAGGAGGAAAAATACACCTTCTTTTTCCGCTTCTTGTATTTCTTCTTTATATTGAATTAAATCTTTAGATAAGATACCTTGTTCGTTATCGGCTCCTCCTCCAGCAAAGATCATATCATAGGATTTAAAATTAGGCCTTTTATCTCCAATAGAATAGGTATCTATCGTGCAGTGAATACCACGCTGTTCTAATCGATATCTTAGTACTTGTATATTTCCTTGGTCACCATATAATTCTAACATATCAGGATATAGGTATAATATTTTTAATTCTTTCACAATGATTTCAACTCCTATATTTTAACTTTAAAAGTTCAGCTCTAGTGGGTTGTAAAGAGGTATAATTTGCAATAATATATTTTTTTGTTGTATTGGTATACAAAGCTTTTACTGCTTGTTCCAAATCAGGATAGCTTTCTATTTTAGTTTCATCAAATCCAGCAATTTTTATTCGAATGGCAATATCATAGCTTCTTGTCCCAGCTGTTACAATTCTTTTAACATTATTTAAATTTTCAAAGTTAATATCCCAAATCCAGGATACATCCGTTCCATCTACTTGGTTATCATTTAAAACAAAAAAGAGTTCCTTTTCTTCTTTGTCTTCATTTAATAATTGTAAGCTCATATTAGCGCCAGTTGGATTTTTTGCTAAATTGATAATAGTAGGGGTATTTTTGATGACTAATTTTTCAAATCTACCATTATTTAACTCAAATGTAGATAATGCTTTTTTAATAAAGTTAGTATCTACATGATATAAAGAACAACAAGTAATGGCAGCAGTAAAATTGTAAATAATATATATACTATTTGACTTTATTTTATACAAAGTATCATCTATTTCAAAGGTTTTTTCATGAAGATTGATATTTCTAGCCTCTTTATAAATCGCATGATTCCCATAATCACAATTTGGGCATACAAATTTTCCTATATGAGAATATTGATAATATTCATATTCTAAACGTGTTTGACAAAAAGGACAGAATTTTCCTTCTCCTACTTCTTTCATATAATCTGTTGAAAAAGGATATTTGTCAACATGAAAGTAATATACATTTTGATTATTTGGGTTTGCTTTTCCTAGTCTTGCAACATTAGGATCATCATTATTTAAAATCAAGTTACCATGATAATTTTTTAAAAACTCATTTATTTTTAAGATTAATAATTCCACTTCACCAATTCTATCTAACTGATCTCTAAAAAAATCTAATACAATTAATGTATCAAGTGGTAAATCTTTAAATACAATAGGTAAATAACCCTCATCTACCTCAAAAACTAAATAATCTGCTTTTATTTTTCCGAGTGAATGTGCAAGCTTTTAATAAGGTAGAAAGGATGCCTGTTGCCATATTATTTCCCTCTTGATTACTAATGACCGTTTTTCCAGCCGTTTGAAAAATATATCGAATAGCATTATTTGTCATTGTCTTTCCATTGGTGCCTGTAATGGCTATAACGGGACAAGTTATTTTAAAATATTTAAAAATTTGAGGATTCCAGTTAAAAGCAATTTTTCCTAAGAAATTTCCACCGTGTTTTCCGCATAGTTTTAAAGCAATATGAAATAGTTTCATCGCAAGTACAATAAAAAAGTTTTTCATTTGTTTGACTCCTTTGTAAAATTACTATTTGCATTATAGCATAATGAATAAAAAAGATAAAGCGTTATGAAGTATAAAAATGATATTATATTTTTGAGTTAACAGATGAAGAAATGCATAAGATCGAAATGCTAAATACTGGTATAAGGTATAAAGTTGGTAAAAAGTTATAGTATAGTAAGTTAAATATCATAAAGTAGGCAGATAATAAGTTGAAAGTATCTGTCTTTTATTATATAATTATGATTGTTGAAAGAGTAAAGAAAGGAAAATGATAATTAAAATGCAATATACAAGTAAGTATCAATCGTTAATAGGAGAAATATTATTATCAGCAGATGAAATAGGAATAACAGGTTTATGGTTTACAGATCAAAAATATTATGCATTGTATCTTGATCAAGAAAATGAAGAAAAAGAAACTTTGTTATTAAAAAAAGCAAAAGAATGGTTAAATATTTATTTTGAGGGAAAAGAACCTAATTTTAAATTACCACTTCATTTTATAGGAAGCGATTTTCAAAAAGAAGTATGGCAGATTCTTACCACAATTCCTTATGGAAGAGTAATAACTTATGGAGAGATAGCAAATATTTTAGCAAAAAGAAAAGGTATATCTCATATGTCAGCACAAGCAGTTGGAGGAGCCGTTGGACATAATCAAATTTCTATTATTGTGCCTTGCCATAGAGTGGTTGGAAGTAATGGAAGTTTGACTGGATATGCAGGGGGCATAAAAAGAAAAAAATATCTATTAGAACTTGAAAGAGTGAATATGGATCATTTATTTGTGCCAACGAAAGGAACAGCGATTTAATGAGCAACATTTTGAATGAAGAGTTAATTTATTTAGTACTTTCAATTGTAGAGGAGATACCAAAAGGAAAAGTCGCAACTTATGGACAAGTTGCGTGTTTAGCTGGTAGACTGAAAAATTCTCGCTTGGTCGGGAAAATTCTAAGCATGTCAGAGTTTTATGGTGAATATCCTTGTCATAGAGTCGTTAATTGTAATGGAAGAATAGCTCCCTTTTTTACTGAACAAAGACAATTATTAGAGGATGAAGGAGTCATATTTAAAAATGAAACATGTGTTGATTTAAAACAATACCAATGGGAAATATAGGAGGAAACATGGTTTATTGTAAGAAATATTTTTCTCCATTGGGAGAAATAACATTAAATTCAGATGGAGAGTTTTTAACAGCCTTATGTTTTGAAGATGGAAAAGATTATGGTAGATATATAAAAAGCAGCGAAGAGAGAGAGTTACCTATATTTGAAGAAACGGTAAGATGGTTAGATATATATTTTAGTGGAAAGAATCCGGATTTTATACCTAAATATAAAAGAAATGATATAACACCTTTTAGACAAGAAGTAATCGATGAAATGATTAAAATTCCGTATGGAACAACAGTAACCTATAACGATATATCTAAGGCAATTGCTCAAAAGAGAGGACTAACTAAAATGTCGGCACAAGCAGTAGGAGGTGCCGTGGGTTGGAATCCAATTTGTATTATAATACCTTGTCATAGGGTAGTAGGAACAAATGGTAGTTTAACAGGATATGGCGGTGGAATTATTAATAAGATGAAACTTTTAGAATTAGAAGGGGTAGACATAACAA
Source organism: uncultured Clostridia bacterium (assembly GCA_944386605.1). Taxonomy (GTDB): domain Bacteria; phylum Bacillota; class Clostridia; order TANB77; family CAG-465; genus CAG-465. The sequence goes on from CALXBS010000001.1 coordinate 71,881, forward strand.
AATATTATGTTCCAAAGAAAGGAACTGCTTTGTAATGGAAATTAGAAGATGTAAATGGGTAAATTTAAAAAATCCAAGATATATAAAATATCATGATAAGGAATGGGGAATTCCACATTATGATGATCACTATATGTTTGAATTTTTGGTATTAGAATCTTTTCAAGCAGGACTATCTTGGGAATGCGTTTTAAATAAAAGGGAGGCTTTTCAAAAAGCATTTGATTCTTTTGATTATCAGAAAATAAGTAGATATGATCAAAAGAAAATAGAAGAGCTTTGTAGCAATCGTGAGATTATAAGGAATAGGTTAAAAATAGAAGCTACCATCAATAATGCAAAAATATTTATTAAAATCCAAAAAGAGTTTGGGAGTTTTTCAAATTATATATGGAAGTTTACAGATAATAAAGTTGTAAAAAATATGGATGATCATTTTAAGACAACCTCTGAATTATCAGATAAAATTTCTAAAGATTTAAAAGAAAGAGGAATGAAATTTGTTGGTTCAACCATTATATACTCTTATCTCCAAGCGATTGGAATTATTAATGATCATGAGTTAGAATGTGATTTTTATCACCAAAAGAAAAATAAATAAACAATAGAAATTTTAAAGCAGGTAAAACTGCTTTTTATTTTATAAAGACTATTGACACTGTGTCAGAAATGGTATATACTAATGTTACTGACATAGTGTCAATTGAATTTGGATTATGAGGAGGGGAAAAATGACAAAAGAATTAGAAGATAAAAGAAAAGAAGAGATTACAAATGCTTGTTTAAAATTATATGAAACAAGAAATTTTAAAGATATTACGATAAAAGATATTGGGGAGATTATATCTGTTTCAAGACCTAGTATTTATAATTATTTTCATACAAAGGAAGAAATATTTTTAGAGTTGCTAAAAAAAGAATATATTTTATGGATAGAAGAATTAGAAGAAATTATACTAAAAAACGAAAAACTGAGTACAGAAGATTTTTCAAAATTAATTGCTAAATCGATTGAAAATCGAGAGAAAATGTTAAAGCTTTTATCCATGAACATGTATGATATAGAAGAAAAGAGTAGGCTTGAAAAATTGATAGAGTTTAAAGAAATTTTTGCTCAGTCTATGGAGACAATGAAGAAGTGCTTAGATAAGTTTTTTAAGCAAATGTCAGAAGAAGAAAAAACAGATTTTCTTTATAGTTTCTTTCCTTTTATGTATGGTATCTATCCTTATACGAAAGCCACGGAAAAACAAAGAGAAGCTATGAGGATAGTAGGTTTTCATTATCATTATATGAGTATTTATGAAATTACTTATAAAGCGTTAAAAAAATTATTAAAGTAAATCTAGATTGGAGTAAGAGATGAAAAAGAAAATAAGTGTGATGATTAATATTTTGATGACAATCTTTTTTGTTGTCCTTATGGGCTATCATATAACGGGTAATCAAATACATGAATATTTAGGTGTGATTACCCTATTACTAGTAACTATACATAATTATCTTAATATAAAATGGTATAAAAATATAGTAAAAGGGAAATACCATTTTCAAAGAATTCTTTTAACAGCAATTGATCTGTTATTATTAGTAGCAACTATCGGTATCGCAATTAGTAGTGTTATTATTTCGACAGATGTATTTCAGTTTTTAAATATTCAAACAACTATGTTTGGAAGAAAACTGCATATGTTTACAACGTCTTGGGCTTTTATACTAATATCAGCACATATAGGATTACATTTAAGTAGTTTTATTGGAATGATAAAAGATAAACTAAAAAAAAGTATGTTTGAATATGTATATTATGTTATTTTATTAGCAATTGTTTTGTATGGAGGATATAGTTTTGTAGCTACTAGATTTTTTGAAAATATGTTTTTATTAAAAGATTTTACTTTTTTTGATTTTAATAAAAATCCAATCATAGTCTATATAGAGTATATAGCAATATTATTATTTGTAGCTTTTATACTATATGGAATAACCCATATAGTTAGAAAAATAAAAGGGAGTAGAAAAAAGGAGGAGAAAAAATATGAATAAAAAGATAATTGTTTTAATTGTTGTTTTATTAGTAATCATAGCAGGAGTAGTAATTGCTTTATTTTTACAAAAAAATAATGAAAATCAAGAAAATAATGAAAATAATGAAAACAAGATAGTAACAGAAGCAAATAATGAAGTAATTAATAACTCAGAAACAGAAGGAGGGGAGACAGGAATGCAAGATAAAAAGATATTAATATTATATTTTTCGCAAAGTGGCAATACGCAAACCGTTGCAAATTTTATCCATGAAATTGTAGGAGGAGATTTGGTAAGATTAGAAACAGTAAAGACATATTCAGATAATTATAATGATTTATTAGATGAAGCACAAGAAGAAAAGAATAGTAATGCAAGACCAGAATTAAAAACCAACTTAGATAACATAGAGGAATATGATATTATTTTCTTAGGTTACCCAAATTGGTGGGCAGATATGCCAATGCCAGTATATACATTTTTAGAAGAATATGATTTATCTCAAAAAACAATAGTACCATTTGTAACAAGTGGTGGAAGTGGATTTTCAAATACAATCAGTAGCATAAGAGAAAAACAGCCAAATGCAATTATTGAAGAAGGTTTATCAATTTATGGTTCATCTGCTGAAAACTCTAAAAATCAAGTAGAACAATGGATCAATCAATTAGGTTTTTAAATTAAGGAGATGAATATGAATAAGAAAGTGTTAGCTTTAATTATTTTTATATTAATTGTTATTATTGTTGGAATTGTTATATATTTTGTGAATCATAAAAAAGCAGAAACTCCAGATATAATAACTGCTAATGATGGTTTGATCTTTATACAGGGCGGTACTTTTAAGATGGGAAGTCCAGAAACAGAATTGCAGAGAGGAAATGATGAAATTCAACATAGTGTGACAGTAGATGACTTTTATATCAGTCAATATGAAGTAACACAAAAAGAATATGAAGAAATTATGGGAGAAAATCCTAGTAATTTTAAAGGAGAAAATCTACCAGTAGAAAATGTTACATGGTATGATGCAATTTACTTTTGCAATAAGTTAAGTGAAAAAGAAGGTTTAGAACCAGTTTATACAATTGTAGGAGAAGATGTTAATTGGGATCGTAGTAAAAATGGATATCGATTACCAACAGAAGCAGAATGGGAATATGCTGCAAGAGCTGGGACAACAACACCATTTAATACAGAAAATTCAATAGGAGCAGAAGATTCAAACTTTTATGGTCATTATCCTTATGGAATTGAAGAAAATTATTTCTCACAAGAAAATTTAGAAACAAAACCAGGAGAATATAGACAAAGAACTGTGGAAGTAGGTAGTTTTCTTCCTAATAAATGGGGACTATATGATATCCATGGAAATGTAAGAGAATGGTGCTTTGATTATTACGGTGAATATGATTTAGAAAATACGAATAATCCTTCGGGGCCAAGTACAGGAACATTACGAGTAAACAGAGGCGGAGGATGGAACGATTATGCCAAACATATGAGAAGTAGTTATCGTGGTTCACAAATGCTTAGTCAAGGAATGAGTAATACAGGTTTTAGAATTGTAAGAAATGCGGGGGAAAATATGAATCATCAAATTATTAGTAATAGTAATCAAAATTATGCAAGTACTCATGATGGAAAAATGTTAATTGTATATTTTTCTTGGAGTGGAAATACAAAAAATGCTGCTCAAATTATTCAAGAAAAAACAGGAGCTGATTTAGTAGAACTTGAATTAGTTACACTATATTCTTCTAATTATAATCAGGTATTAGATGAAGCTCAAAGAGATTTAAATCAAAATGCAAGACCGGAATTAAAAACAAAATTCGATAACATAGATGAATATGATACAATTTTCTTAGGATATCCCAATTGGTGGGCAAACATACCAATGCCAATTGCTACATTCTTAGAATCTTATGATTTTAGTGGAAAAACAATTATACCATTTTGTAGTCATGGTGGAGGGGAATTTGGTCAAAGTATAACAGATATCTCAAAGTTAGCTCCTCATTCGAATATTGGCGAAGGATTGAGCATTCATTATTCTGGTGGTTCAAGTCTATCAAATGATATTGACTCATGGCTTGAAAAAAATAGTATCAGCCAAAATCAAACCTCAGAAGTAGAAATATCAAGAATAAAAATAACGATTAATGATAATGAAGAAATTTATGTAAAACTTGATAATAATTCAACAGCACAGGATTTTGCCTCAATGTTACCTTTAACGTTAGAGGCAGAAGATTATAATAATACAGAAAAAATAGCAACATTACCAAGAGAATTAACAACAGAGAATAGTCCAGCAGGATATACACCAAAAACTGGAGATTTTGCTTATTATGCTCCATGGGGAAATTTATCTATCTTTTATCGTGATTTTAGATATTCTGTTTCTTTAATAAAATTAGGAGAAATTAAAAATGATGGAATTGATAAAATGAAAAATTTAAATGAGAATTTTACCATTAGGATAGAAAGAGCAGAATAAATTGGAAGGAGAAAACTTATTATGAGTTTAACAATCAATATTTACTATACTGGAAAAGATGGAGCTGCTAAAAAATTTGTAAAAGAAATGTATGAAAGAGGAATTGTAGATAGAGTAAGAAATGAAAAAGGTAATGAAAAATATGAATACTTTTTTCCATTGGAAGATAGTGAAACGGTATTACTCATCGATCGTTGGGAAAATGAAGAAGCATTAGATAATCATCATAAAACAGAAATGATGAAAGAAATAGCAGAGCTTAGAAAAAAATATCCTTTAAGTATGAGAGTAGAAAAGTTTATTGAGGAAAAATAAAAAAGGAGTGTGTTTAAAGTGAAAAAACAAACAGCGGGAAGAAAAGATTTAGGAGATTTTGCACCTAAGTTTGCAGAATTAAATGATGATGTATTGTTTGGAGAAGTATGGTCAAGAGAGGATAAATTGTCACTTAAAAATAGGTCAATTGTTACAATAACTGCATTAATTAGTAAAGGAATTGTAGATACTTCATTAAAATATCATTTAGAAACTGCAAAAAATAACGGTGTAACCAAAACAGAAATGGCAGAGATATTAACTCACTTGGCTTTTTATGCAGGATGGCCAAATGCATGGGCTGCGTTTAGAATGGCTAAAGAAGTTTATGCTGAAAATACTGAAAAAGAAGAACAGTTTTAGAAGTATGTTATTTTAGATTATAATGAAACTCAAATCCAATACCAGAGCCTTTAACGGTAGTTTTAGAAGTATGTTATTTTAAATTATAATAAAATTCCAATAGATTGTTTACATGATGTTAAGCAAATATTATAGACAAGCATATAAGTTAGAAAAAGATATGTAGGAAAAAATCATTAGATAAATTAGTATGTAGCAAAATTCCTTTAAAAGCTAGCTTAGACAATTATGAGGTTTACTTATTTACTGGACTTTTTAAAATATATATGATATAATAAATATATCGGGGGTTTTGTTATGGCCAGAGATAATAAAAAAATAATTATAGTAATTGTATTAATTGTCGTTATTGCAATTATAGGTTTAGTAGCTTTTATCATCAACAATATTATTAATGAACAACAACATGAGTTAGATGAACCAGGACAAGAGTTAGGATATGATATTCCAGTTGGAAATTTGGATGCAGAAGTAAAAGATTCAATTGCCTTAGGAAGAGATTTACAAAGTGAAATTAGTGCTGTAAATGCTACTTATCAAGACGCAAAAGCATGGTTAAAAGTACCAGGCACTACGATTGATACACCTATATTTCAATCAACAGATAATGATCGATATTATAGAAATGATAGAGATAATGAAAAGACAAAATGGGGAGAACCATATTTAGATTATAGATGTAGCCTTGCAAGTATTGGAAGACCATCTAATATCATTATATATGGTCATAATACAGAAACGGATACACATTTTACGCCATTATTAAATTACAAGAAACAAGAATTTTATAACGAACATCAAATTATTGAGTTAGCTACTCCAGAAGGTTGTTATAAATTTAAAGTATTTTCTGCTTATGTAACCGATACATCTTTTTTCTATTTAGATACTAATTTTGCAAATACAAATGAATATACAACATTTTTAAATAGTATCAAACAAAAGAGTAGATATGATATGGGAGTAAGTGTTGATTCTTCTGATACCATTTTAACTTTATCTACATGTGATTATTCTATTAAAGACGGAAGATTTGTAGTACATGCAAAACTTGTACAATAAGAGAGTCCAAAGTTTCACTTTGGACTTTTTTCTACATATTTTGCAATTGCGAAATGATATACTTAAATCGAGGTGATACAAATGAAGTATAACTACCAAGATGGTATATTAAGTATTAGTTTGGAAGAAGAGTTAGATGTAAATTCTTGTAAGACTTTAAGAACTGTAATTGATGGATATATTATGAAATATCAACCAGATGAGTTTTTTCTTAATTTAGAACATGTAAAATTTATGGATAGTAGTGGCATAGGACTCATTTTAGGAAGATATAATTTATTAAAGCTAATGAATTGTAATATGACCATTTTAAATCCAACGAACAGTATTAAAAGAGTGATTGAGCTTTCTAATATTTCTAACAAAATAGCAATGAGGAGTGAATGAGATGAAAGAAAATAAAATGAGTATTACAATTAATGCTGTAAGTGAAAATATACCTGTAGTGCGTGTGGCAGTAACTTCTTTTATTTCTAATTTAGAAATAACATTAGATGAATTAATGGAAATAAAAACCGCAGTTTCTGAAGCTCTTACCAATGCAATAGAACATGGCTATACAAAATATTCTGGAGATAATCCTGTTGTCATATTAAACGCTAAGTTTACTTCTGATGAAGAAGACCATGTTGAAATTGAGGTCATTGATTATGGAGTTGGGATTGAAGATATTGAGCTTGCAACGACACCTGCATATACATCTAAACCAGAATTAGAACATGCAGGAATGGGATTTACTATTATGGAAAGCTTTATGGATGAGATTATTATTGATTCTGAAAAGGATTCTGGAACAAAAATAACTTTGAAGAAAAAATTAAGAAATAAAAAATCAAAAATGAGCTAATGAAACATTAGCTTTTTTTCTTGATATTTTACATAAAATTTGTTAAAATATTAGAGGAAAAGGTGAAAAAAATGTTAGAAAAAATAGATATATTAAGAAAATATTTAGCTCATCAGGGAAGTGTAAGAGTAATTGTTTTTGACGCTACACAAATGGTTCAAAAAGCAAGAGATATTCATCAGCTCTCTAATGTAGCTACTGCAGCTTTAGGAAGAACGTTAATCATTTCTACAATGATGGCAAGTATGTTAAAAGAAAAAGAAGCTAAACTTACCATTCAAATAAAAGGAGAAGGACCTTTAGGAAGTATTGTAGTTTGTGGTGATAAAAGCTTAAAAATGAAAGGATATGTTGGAAATTATGATGTAGGGCTTCCTCTAAAAACAAATGGCAAGTTAGATGTTGGAAGAGCAGTTGGAAAAGGAATGCTAACCGTGATTAAAGATATAGGTTTAAAAGAACCATATATTGGTAATTGTGAATTGATTTCTTCGGAGATTGCAGAAGATTTTGCGTATTATTTTAATGTTTCTGAGCAAACACCTTCAGTAGTTTCTTTAGGAGTCAATATTGGAAAAGATAATCAAGTTCAAAAAGCTTGTGGATATCTTATTCAACCACTTCCAGATTGTGAGGAAAAAGTATTAGATATATTAGAAGGGATTAATACACAAATCTCTAGTGTTACCAATTTGATGTTAGATTTAGATAATATAGAAGATGTTGCAAAAACAATATCAGGAGATAATCAAATACAGTTATTAAGTGAAGAATATCCTATTTGGGCATGTGATTGTAATGAGGAAAGAATTGAAAAAACTTTGCTTGCGTTAGGAAAAAAAGAATGTGAGAAAATCTTAAAAGAAAATCACAATCAAATACAGGTAAGTTGCAACTTTTGTAATAAAGTCTATTCTTATGACTTATCTAAAATCGAACAAATTTTTAGGAGTTAAATATGGAATTTACAATAGATGAAGCAAATGTTAAGAAAAGATTAGATGTTTTTTTAGCAGAGAATTTAGAAAATGTGACAAGAAGTTATATTAAAACATTGCTTGAAAATGAAAATATAAAAGTAAATGGAAGTTTAAAGAAAGCTGGATATTTATTAAGATTAGGAGATAAAATTTTTGTTACATTTCCAGAAGATAAATTAAGTCAAATTGAGGCAGAAAATATTCCACTAGAGATTGTTTATGAGGATGAAGATATCATGATTATTAATAAGCCGAAAGGAATGGTAGTTCATCCTGCAAATGGAAATTATACGGGTACCGTAGTTAATTCTCTGTTATATTCTCATAAAGAAAATTTATCTTCTATTAATGGGGTTATTAGGCCTGGAATTGTACATAGAATCGATAAAGATACATCAGGTATATTGGTAATAGCTAAAAATGATCAAGCACATAAAAAGCTTTCAGAACAGTTTAAGGTACATAGTATTTCTAGGAAGTATATCGCACTAGTAAAGGGAATTATTAAAGAAGATCAATTTACAATTGATTTACCTATTGGAAGAAGTCCAAAAGATAGGAAAAAAATGGCAGTCGTTTCCAAAAATAGTAAGAATGCAATTACGGATGTACGTGTGTTAAAAAGATATTATCTTTCTAATATGACATTAATAGAAGCTACTTTAAAAACTGGAAGAACCCATCAAATTCGTGTGCATTTATCTTATTTACATCATCCTCTTGTTGGAGATGAAGTGTATGGCAAAAAAGATCCAAATATGAAGGTTAGTGGACAGATGTTACATGCAAAATTATTGGGATTTATACATCCTACAAAAAATGAATATGTAGAATTTGATAGCGAGCTGCCGGATGATTTCAAGAAGGTACTTGAAAAATTGGAAAATAAGGAAAGAAGTTAAAATGATGAGATTAAATAAATATATTGCTACCTGTGGATTTTGTTCTAGAAGAAAAGCAGATGAATATATTAAAAGTGGAAAGGTAAAATTAAATGGAAAGATGGTAACACATCTTGGAGTTTTAGTAAATGAAGAAAAAGATGAAGTTTGGATAGAGGATAAAAAGATTCGTTTAGAGGATAAAAAGGTATACATTATGTTAAATAAACCGAAAGGATATATCACAACTAGTCATGAACAGTTTTCAAGGAAAAGTGTCATGGATTTGTTGAAAGAAGAGGTACGTGTCTTTCCGGTTGGAAGATTAGATATGTATACAGATGGTCTATTGCTTTTAACAAATGATGGAGAGTTTGCAAATTGTTTAACCCATCCTAAACATCATATTTCAAAGGTGTATAGGATTGTATCTAAAGAAGTTATTACAGATGAACAAGTAGAAAGTTTAAAGCAAGGAGTCGATATTGGTGACTATATTACGAAAGAGGCAATGGTAGTAAGAGTTTCAGAAAAGATCATTAAAATCACGATTTGGGAAGGAAAAAATAGGCAAATTAGGCGAATGTGTGAAGCGGTTGGTATTCCTTTAATTCATTTAACAAGAATTCAAATTGGAACGGTTAAATTAAAAGATTTGCCAACTGGTAAATATCGTTATTTGACAGAAAAAGAGAAAAATTCTTTATATAAAAAAGAGTGTTAAACAAAACGTTTTAACACTCTTAACCATTATCATATGGTTTCTATATTAATGGAATCATTTTATTAATGTTTTCTTTTCCTTGCTGCTTCTGATTTCTTTTTCCTTTTTACACTAGGCTTTTCATAATGTTCTCTTTTACGTATTTCAGCAAGAACACCATATTTAGCACATTGTTTTTTAAATCTAGCTAAAGCATTATCTAAACTTTCATTATCTTTTATTTTAATACCTGGCATTTCTTTTCCCTCCCTCCAGTTGGGAAATACTGTCTCATAAGTATTTCTGAGTTTACCATTTAATTATACAATAAATTCCTAAATAAGTCAAGTAAATGGGCTTAAAATCTAGAAAAAGCTAGATTTTTTGAAAAGATTAAAATAGAGAAAGTATTGACTAAAAATGTAAACTCATATATAATATTATGTGTATAAAAAAGGAGATAATAAATTTGGAAGAAAAAAATAAGAAAATTAAATTAGATATGGGAAAAATAATAACCGTTTCTATTACAACATCGCTTACAATTTTCTTAACGGTTGTGCTAATTGGAGCTTTGGTAATTGTTGTTATGCCAATTTTAAAAGAGGATACACAAGGATCTTTAAGTGCAAGTGAACCATATTTAAATAGAATACAATATGTTTTAAACGAAGTTTCTGACAAGTATGTAGAGGATGTAGATATGGATACACTTGTTGAAGGGGCAATTAAAGGAATTACGGCTGCTACAGGTGATCCTTATACAAGATATATTTCTGAGGAAGAATATAATGAAATGCAGACTTCTAGTGTAGAACCATATAGTGGAATTGGTGTACATTTAACTTTTGATTCAGAAGCGGGTGGAATAGAAGTATTAGGAATTATGCCAAATTCACCTGCCACCAAAGCAGATATTAAAATTGGCGATATCATTATTCAAGTAGAAGATATTGTTGTAACATCTGAGACTTATCAAGAGTGTGTGGACGCAATTAAAGGGGAAGAAGGTACCAGTGTAAAGCTAGTTATAAAACGTGATGAAGATATGATTATTGAAACGCAAGTAACTAGAGAAAGTATTGTTGCCAATAATGTAGAATCTGAAATATTAGATGGGAATATTGGATATATTAGAATTTGGCAATTTGATAATGGCGTATATGATCAGTTTAAGACAGAATATGATAAATTAAGATCTCAAAATATTACAGGTTTAATTTTAGATGTAAGAAATAATCCAGGTGGACTTGTAACAGATACTTTAGACATTGCAAGATTAATGCTTCCTAAATGCGAATTATTAAAGTTAGTATATAAAGACGGTAGAGAAAAAGTATATGAATGTGATGGGAAAAATGAGATAGATATTCCACTTGCTATTTTGGTAAATTCTAATAGTGCTAGTGCCTCAGAAATATTATCAGGAGCTATTAAAGACTCTGGAAAAGGAGTAGTTATTGGAACACAGACTTATGGAAAAGGAATTGTTCAAACAATAGAACCACTAGGAAATGAAGGTGCACTTTCTATTACTACTTCAAAATATTATACTTCTAGTGGTGTGGAAATTCATGGAAAAGGTATAGAACCTAACTATATCGTTGAATTACCAGAAGAAGTAAGAAATGATCTTACAATTGCAAGAGACAAAGATACACAATTAAATAGGGCAATTGAGTATATTAATGAAAATCTTTAAGTGTAACAAAAATATAATATTATAATAGTCATAAAATATGTAAATTGCATAACTAAAATAAAACGAGTTATACAGTTTACATATTTTTGTAATATAACGAAAGTTCCCCCTTTTTTTATTTTGACTTCATTTGTAAAAAGTGATATAATCTGACAAGTAAGAGAGGCTTATAGGTGATTATTATGGTTTCAAAAGATTCACTTCAAAAAATTAAGCAAGATGTAGAAAGCTATATTGGACAAGAAATTTTTGTGAAGGCAAATGTAGGTAGAAATAAGTGCATTTACAGAAAGGGTGTAATTGATAGTACTTATAGTAATCTATTTGTGTTTAAAGAAAGCGACACAGATAATAAACTTTCTTATGGATATACAGACTTAGTAACCAATACTTTGGAACTTAGCTTGCCATCAGGTGAGCCAATTGCAAGATATGATTTTTCTACGCCTAAATATGTTAGACTATAGGAGATCATAAGAGGGATATATGATATAGTGCATACGGTGATGTATGCATTTTTTTTGTAAAAAATAAGGTGTATACATTTTGTATACACCTTTTATCAAGGAGATTATATATAGCTTATATATTGCAATATATTTATTTTTTCATTTATTATAGTTTAAAGATAATTTCTCTAATGTTAAATATTTAACTAATATATCTTATGAAGAAAAATATAAAATGTTACAGTAATAAATTAAAAAACATTACATATATTGTACTATGAGATAAGGAGGATTTTTAAATGTTATCTAAAGTAGAGAAAAAATCTTTAAAATTAAATAAAGGAGTTATGAATGTAGTTGTTAACAATTATATTGAACAAGATATTATTGTTCCAGACACCAAACCAGACGCATTAAAAATTGTTACGGTATTTGCAACACCATATGTACAGGGTGTTGAGAATATGAAAAATAATAAGCTAAAAGTGACTTTAAAAGTAAATTATTTCATCATATATAACGTTAGTGATGAGAAGTTTACTTCGAGAGGTTTGTATGTAACGCATGATTATACAGAGGTACTAGAAGTAAAGGGAATTCCAGAATCTGCAAATATTACTGTCATTCCAATTTGTAAAAATATTGTATATGCCTTACCAAATGAAAGAAAAATCTCAGTAAAGCTAGAAATTGCTTATCATATATTTGCAAAAGAAACTACGGAAGCAGAGTTGATTCAGCAATTTGATCCTGAGGACGAAATTGAATGTAAAATGTGTCAAGGGACTTTTAATAATATAAAGCAAATGAAGAGAAATATTATTGCTTCTAAAGAAGATACCATGCTACCAAAAGACTCTCCACCTGTGTTTGAAATTTTAAAAGCTGATGCTAGAATTAAAAATGATGAATTTAAAGAAAGTTATAATAAAATTATGGTAAAAGGAGATATCGTTTTAGAACTTCTATATCTAAGTGATAGTGTAGAAGAACCGATTAATAAAGTGAATATGGCAATTCCTTTTTCTTCTATGATTGAGCTAGAAAATATTAACGATCGTTCCCGTTTTAACATTGATTATCAAATACAAAATTTTGATGTAAAGGTAAACCCAGATTTAGATGCTAGAACTTTGTCTGTTGGATATGAAGTAGAAGCAAATGTGACGATGTATGAAGAGGAAGACATTGAATATGTAGAGGATTTTTATAGTCAGAAAAAAGAGTTAAAATATGATGAAAATCGTTTGGAAGTAGTAAAAAAAGATATTAATACAGTTAAGAGTTTAAATGTAAAAGAAAACATATCACAAGCCTTACCTGAAAATACCAAACTAATTGATTATAATGTGGATATTAGTTATTTAAATCCTACGATTAATCAAAATAATGTAAATGTATCAGGAAATATGAAATTAAATTTATTATACCAAGATCAAAATACGCAAGAATTGGAGAGTAAAAGCTTAGATATTATGATCGATGAAAATTTTAATTTAGAATCTGTCGATTTTAATACACAAAAAGTATATGTAGATATAATAGGGAAAGATACAAATATTACACAAAGTGGAAGTGATATAGAGGTAAAGATTACATTATATGTGCAAATTACAGTAGAAGATATGGCAAATATTAGCATTGTAGGAGATATAGAGGGAAGTAGCTTAGATCATTCAGGGTTAAATAGTATTAATATTTATGTTGTAAAATCTGGTGATACACTTTGGAATATTGCTAAAAAATATAAAACAAGTGTAGATAAAATAACAAAAACGAATCAAATTGAAAACCCAGACATTATTCATGTAGGAGAAAAATTATTAATTATTAGATAATGCGATTAAAATATTATATGGTAAGTTTAAGACAAATGAAAATGAAAAAGTCATTTGTCTTTCTTTTTATTTTGTTTGTAATGATCATATTATTTTCTCTTTATTATAAAACGATAGAAGCTTCTTTTATTCGTATTTGTACCTCTAATGCACACTCTATTGCTTTAAATTGCACAGAAAAAGCAATTCAAGAAAAACTTAGTCAAGTAACTTATCAAAGTATTATTAATGTAGAGAAAACAGAAGAGGGGAAAATCGTTGCACTAACTTCTAATGTAAATGAATTAAATCGTTTATCTAATGAACTTGTGATTGCAATAGAAGAAAATTTACAGAAAAATGAGAAAAATGAAATTAATGTACCTTTAGGATTATTACTAGGAAGTACAAAATTAGGAGGATATGGCTTTAAAGTGGGTGTAAAAACCATTCCAATAGGGGATGTGGATATTGAATATATTTCGTATTTTGACAGTGTTGGGATTAATCAAACTCGTCATAGAATTATAGCACGTATTACAGTAAAAGCAGAGATTGTAGCACCTTTTGTAACTTCTACTACGGAATATCATAGAGATATTGTACTTGCAGAAACTATTTTAGTAGGTGATATTCCAGAATCTTATTATTATATTGATGGAATTAAAGATTTACAAACAAAGGATATATTAAATATGGATTAGAACCAAATTGACATAAAAATGAGCTTGTGATATAATAGTACAAAATGTTTAAATTCTAAAAATTAGGAGGAAAGGTATGAAATTATGGATTCATGATTTACAGAAACAAGACGACGTGTTATATATTCCTTTTGGAGAGGATGAACGGATCTTTATTGCTGGAACAAATGAAAAAGGAAACTTTGAAATTGCGCATGGTGTAGAAAAAGATTCATATCCTGTTATTTATGAGACACCGAAACATTATCCCAATCAAACATTAGGATATATTGTAATGATGGAGGTTTCATCAGATGGAGTAATAGACGCCTATTATGATAAGCAAGATTTAGCAAAGCTTGAGTTGCTTGCAAGTGGAACTGCTATTTTAGAGAATTCAGGTGGTGAAGTACATCTTAAACATATCTATTTGTTAGCAATTCATTTAGGTAAAGAAGATTGTTTAAATAATCAGGAAGTTTGCATGTTCACAAAGGAAGAATATCAGTGGTTTAAGATTTCCTTTGCAGCATCTGGAGATGTGAAGAAAGAGCGTATTGAAGAGTTAGAACAAAATTTGATACCTAGACTTTGGAGACTAAGATATATAAGCTTTGAATTAATGAATGCGGAATTTGAAAAAGTATGTGGTATAGAAGATTAAGTTTAGGATATTGTTAATTCTAAAATTCCATGATGTAAATTTAGCTCTAATATGGTAGCTTCTTTTATTTCTTCTGGTGCTTGATCACTATTACCAGAATAGATTAATTCATCATTACGCAACACTTTAATTTCAATACGTTTAAGCTCATTAATTATCATAATTATCACCACTATATTTTTATCATAATGTGTGACAATTATCAAGAAAAATAGGAGGAAAATATGGAGAAATTTAAGAAAGATTGGGTAAAGGTAAGAGAACTTGGAAAGGCGTGTGTAACAGATGAGGAGCTTGTTCGGATCATTGGCTTACTCGAGAAAAAACAAAATTTAACAGAACAAGAGGAGGCATATATTGAGGCAGCAGATTCCAAGTACAAAGATCCATATGGGATGTATTTAATTGATCAGTTCATCAAAAAAGTGGATGAATACTTAGAGGATTCAAAGTTTGGATCGGTTATACAGGAGAAGATGATGTTTAACTTGCAGTATCCAAAAGCATTCTTAGAAAAGATTTTGGGTGGTGATACCACTTGTGAAGAATATCAGAAACGATATGCGTTTTTAGAAGCTCTTAATGAATTGTAAAAGGAATAGTGAAAATAAAATAATAAAAAAAAATAATAATAATAAAAAGACCTGCTATTTTTAATAAATAGCGGGTCTTATACTTTCTAAATATTTGAAAAGTCTTAATAAGATTATCTTTTGCTGAATTGTGGTGCTTTTCTTGCTTTCTTTAAACCATATTTTCTTCTTTCTTTTACTCTTGAATCTCTAGTTAATAATCCATGTCTTTTTAGAACACCACGTACTTCAGGATCAGTTGAAGCAAGTGCTTTAGCAATACCGTGTGCAATAGCTCCTGCTTGACCACTGATACCACCACCAGTTACAGTTGCTTCTACATCATATTTTTCCATCATATTAGCTACTGCAAAAGGTCTTAAAATAACAGCTTTTAATGTATCTAAATTAATAACTTCATTCATATCTTTTTTATTAATTGTAATTTTTCCAGTTCCAGGAATGATGTTTACTCTAGCGATTGAAGATTTTCTTTTTCCTGTTGCATAAATGTATTCTTTATTTGCCATTTCTTATTCCTCCTAAAATTCCCATTTTTCTGGTTTTTGAGCTTCATGATTATGCTCTTCACCTTTAAATACTCTTAATTTTGTAAGCATTGCTCTACCTAATGTGTTTTTAGGTAACATTCCTTTTACTGCTAATAAAAATGCTTTATCAGATTGATTAGCCATCATATCTTTATAAGATACTTCTTTTAGGCCACCAATATAACCTGTATGATGTCTATAAACTTTGTTATTAAGTTTATTACCTGTTAAAACAGCCTTATCTGAATTAATAATAATTACATAATCTCCACAATCTAAATGTGTTGAGTAAGTTGGTTTATGTTTACCTTTTAATAGTTTTGCAGCTTCACTTGCTACTCTACCAAGAGGTTTGTTTGCTGCATCAATAATGTACCATTTTTTTTCAATTTCTTTTGCTTTTACACTATGAGTAGTATTGTTCATAATTAATAAATCCTCCTAATCTTAAACTATATAGTTAGTAAACATTTCCGGGGTTTTAGTTGACTAACTAATGAATACTCATATATTATACATTTTTTTTATGAAAATGTCAACTAATATATCAAAAAAAGTAAAAAATATAAGCGATTAAATTATTGCAATTTGAATTGATTTATAGTATGATATATATGAAAAAGAGAGGGATGTTTATGACAAGCTATGAGGGGTATGAAGGAATATTTGATATGGATGTACTTAACATTTCTGCAAGTCTTATGGACGCAAAGGAAATTGCTAGGACGAAAACCATTATATCCAGTTTAAAGATATATGATGAAAATCCACATATGTTAACAGAGACTTATACGAATATATTATGTGATGATAATGTTGCTTTTTTGTTAACAAAAATTAGTCAAAATCCTATATTTAAAAAACATTTTCCAGAGTTTTATGAAATGAATCGTTATGGTGAAAACGTAATTAATTGTCAGCAGAATTCTTCTTATCATAAATTTGGTGTATTTAAACATATTCTTACAACCATTGAAGCAGTAGGAAACCCACAAATACCAATTAGTGATTGGCAAAAAAAGGTTTTAAAATGGACCATGCTTTTACATGATATAGGAAAACCTTATGTAAAAGTGATTTCAGAAGAAGGACGAGAAAGTTTTGTGGGGCATGATGATAAGTCGGTTGAATTAGCTAAAAATATTTTAGAAAGATTTGAATTTACAGCACAAGAAAAAAGTATTATTTTAAGACTTATTAAATATCATGATAAATTTTTAAATGAAGGAGAAATTACCTTTGACAATTTAAAATTTTTAGCTACAGAATTAGATAATAGTAAAGAATTATTTTATTTATTAATCAATGTAAAAGATTCGGATGCTCAAGCAAAAAGTGTAGAAGTCTATAATAAATATAAATTAACTAAAAATAAATATATAGAATTTGCTAATCAATATTTTACCTCTAATGAAATTGCTATGAAAAATCATGAAGAAAAAAGCGAGTCAAATCAAGAATCTGAGTTTGATGATATGGAACCTCTTGAATTAGACCATTTAATTAATGACATTATTGCAAGGAAAAAGATTAAATCTATTTTTCAACCTATTGTTGATCTAGAAAAAATGTGTGTATATGGTTATGAAGCCTTTTCAAGGATTCAAAGTAGTAAAAAAATAGGAATCATGGAGCTATTAAATTATGCAACAGAAGTAGGAAAAAATGAGAGAATTCAGCAAGTTTTATTTATTAACGGAGTAGAAGAATTTGAAAAGATAGAAAATAAAGAGTCTAATATTTTATTTGTTAATACAGATTTAATCAGTTATGAAAAATATATCAATAAACCAAGACTTTATGATATGATGGCTAGAAATAAAATTGTAATAGAATTTCATAATTACGAAAAACAAGATTTAACAAGATTACAACTTGTTATTCAAAATATTCATGATCATTCAGGATATGTAGCTCTAGATCAGTTTGGTACTGGTAGTTTAACAATAGATGATATTACTTTTTTAAAGGTAGATTATCTTATTCCAGATATGTCTATTGTAAGAGGAATTCAAAATGACTTTAAAAAACAAAAATATATCAATGAATTAGTGACTTATGGAATTGTTGAGAATGCTGAGATTGTAGTAGTGGGGGTAGAAACCAAAGAAGAATTAGATACTTTAAAAAAATTTGGTGTGAAATATGTACAAGGATATTATTTCTTTAAACCTTCTGCTACTATAGATATGGTTAATCATAAGATCAAAGGACTATTAAATCAGCCAGTGGATGATACGGTTATTTAATTTAAAAAAAGTAGTTGACAAACCAAAAGAAAAAGGATATAATAAGTTTATCGAACAAACGTTTGAATATAAGGAGGAAAGATTATTATGATATCTGAAGAAAGAAAAAAAGCACTAGATATAGCAATGGCACAAATTGAAAAAAACTTTGGAAAAGGTGCAGTAATGAAATTAGGAGAGGTTGGAAATGTAGCAGTTGATTCTATTCCATCAGGAGCTTTAAGTCTTGATATTGCATTAGGAATTGGTGGTTTTCCAAGAGGAAGAATTATTGAAGTTTTTGGTCCAGAATCTTCTGGTAAAACAACAGTAGCTTTGCATGCAATTGCAGAGGCTCAAAAATTAGGGGGAGTAGCCGCATTTATTGACGCTGAACATGCTTTAGATCCAGTATATGCAAGAAATTTAGGAGTAGATGTAGATAACTTAATTGTCGCACAACCTGATACAGGAGAACAAGCTTTAGAAATTACAGAACAACTTGTAAGAAGTGGAGCAGTAGATATTATTACAGTTGACTCTGTAGCTGCATTAGTGCCAAAAGCTGAAATTGATGGAGAAATGGGAGATGCCCATGTTGGATTACAAGCAAGGTTAATGTCACAAGCTTTAAGAAAATTAACAGGTGTTCTTAATAAATCCAACACAGTTGCGATTTTTATTAATCAGTTACGTGAAAAAGTAGGTGTTATGTTTGGAAATCCAGAAACAACACCTGGTGGAAGAGCATTAAAATTTTATTCATCTATTCGTTTAGATGTTAGAAAACAAGAAGCAATTAAAATAAATGGAGAAGTGGTAGGAACAAGAACCAAAGTAAAGGTAGTAAAAAATAAAGTAGCTCCTCCTTTTAGAGAAGCAGTATTTGATATTGTTTATGGAAAAGGAATTTCTAATGAAGGATGTGTACTTGATTTAGCAACTGATATGAATATTGTTGAAAAAAGTGGAGCTTGGTTTGCATACAATGGCAAAAAAATTGGTCAAGGAAGAGAAAATGCAAAGGTATATTTAAAAGAAAATCCTGAAATTATGAGTGAAATTGAGAAGAAAGTAAGAGATAACTTTAATACTGCTTTTGAAAAGAGTATGGGAGGTATCCCGGAAGCAGATGAAGTAGTCGAGGAAACTTCTGAAGAAATTGAGGAATAAAAATGGATTTTGAAGTGGCAAAAGAAAAGGCTGTTCGTTATTTGGTAGTTGCAAAAAAAACAGAATTTGAAGTAAGAAATAAGCTAAAAAAAGCAGGTGCTGAAGAGGATATTATTGAAGAGGTAATTTTATATTTAAAAAGTATTCATTATATTGATGATGAAGAATATGTAGACGCATATATAAGACAATGTATGCGTCTTATCAAATATTCTATTTTTGAAATCAAACAAAAGTTATTGCAAAAAGGAATTAAAAAAGATATAATAGAAAAAAAATTAGTTTTTTTGTCTAATACAGATTATGAGAAAAAATTAATTCAAAAATTATTGGATGGAAAATTAAAAAACATGGAAGAAATTAAGAAAAAACAATATTTATATAGAAGAGGTTTTTCTCAAAATATTGATGATTAGGAGGTAAATATGATTCATGTACCAACAACCCATAATGAGGCTAAAAAAGGTGATATTGCAAAAACCGTTTTAATGCCTGGTGATCCTTTAAGAGCAAAATACATAGCAGAAAAGTATTTAAAAGATTTTGTTTGTTATAATCAGGTTCGAGGAATGCTTGGCTATACAGGATATTACAAAGGAAAAAGAATTTCTGTACAAGGAAGTGGTATGGGAATTCCTTCTATGGCGATTTATTCTAAGGAGTTATTTGAGGGATATGACGTAGATAACATCATTAGAATTGGAAGCGCTGGAACATTAGCAAATCCAAAAGCTAGTAAAGAGGCAAATCAAAGTAGCTTAGGGGATATCGTGGTTGCCAAAGATGTTTATACGGATTCGAATTATGGTGTAGAAAATCATTTAGAAGAAATATATCCTGTTGTTTCTAGTACATTACTAGAGAAATTATTAAAAATAACAGACAAAGTAAAAATAGGTACCATTTTTACCAGTGATACTTTTTATAAATCAACACAAGATTTAGTAGAAACTTCTAAATTAGATATTTTAGGGGTGGAAATGGAAACATATGCTTTATATCTAAATGCACTTGTTGCAAATAAAAAAGCATTGGCTTTATTTACAATTACAGATAATCCAATTACTAATTTAGCCGTATCTTCAGAACAAAGAGAAACAGGCTTAGATGATATGATAAAAATTGCTTTAGAACTAGCTATTCAGTGTGAGGAAGAGAAGTAATATGCAAGACATTATATTAAATAAAAAACCAAAGTATCATTTTGTACTAAATAATTTTGAAGGACCATTAGATTTATTGTTGTTTTTAATTTCTAAAAATAAGATGAATATATTTGATATTTCCATTAGCGATCTTACGGATGAATATATAGCCTATATTACAGAATTAAACGAAAGTAATGTAGAAGTAGCTTCTGAATTTATTTTAATGGCAAGCACGTTATTAGATATTAAGGCAAGAAAATTATTACCAGAATTAGAACCAAAAGAAGAGGAAGAAGTCGTAACTGAAGAAGAAATTATTCAAAAAATTATGATGTATAAAAAGTATAAAGAAATTGCAAGTACTATTTATGAGTTATATACAGATCATTTTGGTTCGTTTTCAAAAGATATGGAAAAAATTCAGTTTCGTAAGAAATTAGAATATCAAGGAGAACATTTTTCTCCTCAAGATATTTTTGAAAATTATTCTAATGTATTATTTAGAAATAGAAATAAAATCAATAAAAAAGCAGAAGAAATTAATAAGCTTGCTGTTTATGAGAAATATACTGTACAAGATAAAGTAAAGCAAATCGTAGATTATTTAAATGAGAATCAAAACATGGTATTTAATTCCATGTTTAATAGTGATATTTGCGATAATGTAGAAGTGGTAACCGCTTTTTTAGGAGTATTAGAGCTTAGTAAATTAAAACAAGTTGATATAGAACAAGAATATCTTTTTTCAGATATTCATGTTAGTAAATATTCAGATACCATTAAAGTGGATTTAAAAAATATCATGGAATAAGCCCCGACTTTGTAGGTCGGGGCCTTTTCTCTTTAAGCGTAATATGGTTTCTGAGATAATGCCATTAAATCTGCAATACTTGCTGCAGAAGTAATCGTCTCAAAATCAACTTCGACACCATTGAAATAAAATCGCGGGATATTTACCGCAAAGAAAATGTTTCCCTGTTTTCCGGTTACCTGGTAAAGAATGTCTCTATTGTTTGTGACTCCTTTGATCAGGAACCGGGTAAAATGCATCTGGCCGTTTTGTACGGGTACCATCTCCTGTAAGCGTCTGTTAAAGCTCATAATGTCTCTTCTTTGCTCTCTGATAGTAGCAAATGTGTTCAGTTCCATAGTTAAGAACCTCCTTTAAAATTTTTTAATTCACTATTTATTATACCATAAAAATACGATTATGTAAACCCTTTGTAATAAAATATGATGAAAAATCATATATTGAGAAAGATAAAACATTTTTGTGAAAGTTATGTGAAATGCTTGAATTTGCAAATTTCGTGTGATATAATGAGTTAGCACTTAAGAAAAGAGAGTGCTAAAAAAGAATGGAGGCGATTTTATGTTGAAACCATTAGAAGATAGAGTAATTATTAAATTACTAGAAGCACAAGAAACATCAAAAGGAGGGATTTTGTTACCAACTTCTGCACAAGAAAAATCAAGTGTAGCAGAGGTAGTAGCAATAGGACCTGGTAAATTAGTAGATGGAAAATATGTTCCAATGAATGTTAAAGTTGGAGATAAGGTATTATTTTCAAAATATGCAGGAACAGAAATAAAATATGAAGGTGTTGAATATTCTATTTTAAAACAAGAGGATATTCTTGCTATTGTAGAATAAGGAGGTAAATTTTTAGTATGGCAAAAGAAATATTATTTGGAAGAGAAGCTAAAGAAGCTTTAGAAAGAGGCGTTGATACATTAGCTAATGCTGTAAAAGTTACTTTAGGACCAAAAGGTAGAAATGTAGTATTAGATAAATCATATGGTTCACCACTCATCACAAATGATGGTGTATCTATTGCTAAGGAGATTGTACTTGAAGATCAATTTGAAAATATGGGCGCAGAACTTGTAAAAGAAGTTGCCACTAAAACCAATGATGTAGCTGGTGATGGTACAACAACTGCTACTGTTCTTGCACAAGCTATGGTAAAAGAAGGGTTAAAAAATATATCTGCTGGAGCTAATCCAATTATTGTTAGAAGAGGAATTCAAAAAGCTACAGAAGTGGCAGTAGAAGAAATTAAGAAAATTTCTACTCCTGTAAATGGAAAAGAAGACATTGCAAGAGTAGCTAGTATTTCTGCAAATGATGAAGAAGTAGGTAGATTAATTTCAGAAGCTATGGAAAAAGTAACCAAAGATGGTGTTATTACTATTGAAGAATCTAAGACAATGAATACAGATTTAAATGTAGTAGAAGGTATGCAATTTGATAGAGGTTACTTATCTTCTTATATGGTAACGGATACAGATAAAATGGAAGCTGTTATGGATGATCCATATATTTTAATTACAGATAAGAAGATCTCTAATATTCAAGAAATATTACCTATGCTAGAACCAATTGCAGAACAGGGTAAAAAATTAGTTATTATTGCAGATGATGTGGATGGAGATGCTTTAGCAACTTTAGTTTTAAATAAATTAAGAGGTGTATTTACTTGTGTTGCAGTTAAGGCTCCTGCTTTTGGAGATAGAAGAAAAGCAATCTTACAAGATATTGCAATTCTTACTGGTGGTGAAGTCATTACATCTGAGCTTGGAATGGAATTAAAAGATGTAACTATTGAGCAATTAGGACGTGCAAAACAAGTAAAAGTTCAAAAAGAAAATACCATTATTATTGATGGATATGGCGATAAAGAAAAACTAGAAAATCGTGTAAAAGAAATTCGTTCTGAAATTGCAAATTGTACTTCTACTTTTGATAAAGAAAAATTAGAAGAAAGATTAGCAAAATTAATTGGTGGAGTAGCAGTAATTGAAGTTGGAGCTGCTACAGAAACTGAAATGAAAGAGAAAAAATTAAGAATAGAAGACGCATTAAATGCTACTAAGGCAGCAGTAGAAGAAGGTATTGTTGCTGGTGGTGGTACAGCATATATTAATATTATTGAGCAAGTGAAAAAATATGCAGATAGTTTAGAAGGAGACGAAAAAGTGGGAGCTAAAATTATTGAAAATGCATTAGAAGCTCCAATTAAACAAATTGCATATAATGCAGGTGTTGAAGGCGCAGTAATTATTGATAAAATCAAGAACTTAGACAAAGGTATGGGATACGATGCTTTAAATGATGAATATGTAGATATGAAGAAAAATGGTATTGTAGATCCAACCAAAGTAACAAGATCTGCGTTACAAAATGCTGCTTCTATCGCTTCTATGATTATTACAACAGAAACTTTGGTTGCAGAGAAAAAAGATGAAAATGCTTGTCATTGTTCTCAAAATAATCCAGCCCCACAAATGGGAATGTATTAAAAAAAATAAGGTATCAGAAAAAAATCTGATATCTTTTTTTATTGCTTTTTGTAAAAAAGTATTATATAATGATACAAATGAGTATAAAGGAAAAAGAAAATGGAAGAATATATAGATAAGATTGACTTAGATAAAGTTTCAATGCAAACATTGGCTTTTATTGGCGATGCAGTATATAACGTATATATTAGGTGTTATCTTGCTTCTAAAAGTAATAAAAAAACAGGAAAATTACACCAAGACTCTATTAAGTACGTTAGTGCCAAAGGCCAATCCGAAGTCATAGAGGAAATGATGGACTTATTATCAGAAGAAGAAAAAATGATTTATAAAAGAGGGAGAAATACAAATATTCAAAATGTTTCTAAGCATATAGATGTGATTAGTTATAAAAAAGCGACTGGATTTGAAGCTTTAATTGGATATTTATATGTAAAAAAAGATACAAAAAGATTAGAAGAATTGATTCATATTTGTATTGATAAGTTAGATTAGGAGGATACAATGGCTGAGAATAATGTAAGAAGCAATGAACCACAAAAAGAAAATAAATCAACAGGGGTTACTTTTTATGAATTAGATAGTAATTTAAAGGAAATTATTATAAAAGCAGATAAACAAGAAAAATTATCCAAAGAAGAAATTGAGGCTTTGAAAAAAGAAGCTTTAGAAAGTGTTAATTTTGTGGATAAGATAGATGAAATTGATTTAAAATTTGATAAATATGTTGTTTTTACGGATGGAAATGATCAATTAATTTATGAGAATGGGGAATTTTTTGTAGTTTCTACAACCGATTCTAAAAAGAAGAAAGAGAAAAAGAAAAAAGAAGAAGCTAAAAACATGTATTTGGAATATTTTATACGTTATGTGTTAAATCCTATTATCAAACAAAAACAAATGGAAGAACATTCTAAAGTTGCCCCAATTCCAATTAAAGAAAAAACAAGGGAAAAAGCAAAAGTAAAGGAAAAAGAAGAAAGAGTAAAAATAGTATCACGTCCAAAAGAAAAAATAAAGGATGATGATGATATTTCATTAGAAATTTAAAAAGTGACTGTTTTATTTTCAGTCACTTTTTATCGTTAATTAATTGAATTTTTTACTTGTTCTATATCAGCCTGACCTGCAGGTGCAGCTGGAACATAATATCCTTTTTCTTTATTAATTAAATAAATTTGCCATTGTAGATTTTCAAGACTATCTCTTGCATTTGTAATCGTATCTCTAAAACTTTTATTATTTGCTTGTTGAATTGTATAATTTAACATTGTAATCATTGAATTTGTACATGAAAGTACATCATCTAAAGCTACTTTTTCATTCATTTTTATTTACCTCCTATAACATTTGTGATAGTTCTTGCTTTAAACTAGTTAATTCTTGGCAAAGACTATCTAGATTTGTCATTACATTTTCATCTTGTGTTAGTGTTTTATAATATGCAATTTTTTCACAGAAATTTGTGCTGTGACCACAGATGTGTCTAATATTTTGTAATTCTATTTGATTTAAATTATTCATAAAAAAACCTCCTTGAATATTACATTATTATTATCTCCAAAATAGAAAAGAATATTCAAAATTTTTTAAATTAGAAAAAATTGTTAAAAAAGTAAACTGGTAAATTACCAGTTATACAAAATTTTTTATTTAATATTTGGTTTGGCAAATAAAGAGGCTAAGAATCCGAAAAAGATCGCAGCACTAATACCAGCAGCGGCGGCTTTGATTCCACCTGTAAAGATTCCTAAAAAACCAATTTCGTTTACTTCTTTTATAACGCCATTTGCTAAAGAATATCCAAAACCTGAAATAGGTACTGTAGCACCTGCACCACCAAAATCAATTAGTGGTTTATAAATTCCAAATGCGGTTAAAAAGACACCTAAAGTTAAAAATAATACTAGAATTCTTGCAGGAGTAATTTTAGTTTTATCAATTAAAATTTGACCAATAGAACAAATAATACCTCCTACTAAAAAAACTTTTAAGTATGTTATCAAAATTTCCATGATTTACACCTCGTTTTCAATTGCTACAGCATGTGCAATACTTGGAATAGATTCCCCTTGTTGAATAGACAAGGGACTCATTAATGCACCTGTAGATACGATGAGAATTTTATTCATTTTTTTACTTTTTAATTGTTCGAAAAAGTAACCACTAAAAACACTTGCCATACAACCACATCCACTTCCTCCACAATGTGTGTCTTGTTTTTCTTTGTCATAAATCAGTACACCACAGTCTTTGTGAATGTGAGAAATATCATAGCCTTCTTTTTGAAACTGATCTACCAAAAGTTCAGATCCAAGTATTCCTAAATCTCCTGTTACAATTGCATCATAATAATCTAATTTTCTTTTTGTATCTTGTAAATGTGTTGTAATAGTAGAATAAGCAGCTGGCATCATAGCAGCTCCCATATTGGTCATATCTTTAATACCAAAATCAATGACTTTTCCAAATGTTACATGAGTAATATATAGAGAATGAATACTAGAAGAATTTGGAACCACAAGAGCGGCACCTGTACCAGTTACAGTGCATTGAGAAGTAGGACTTTGCTGATTTCCATGTTCTAATGGCATTCTAAATTGTCTTTCTGCACTACAAAAATGAGAAGAAGTAGTTGCTATAATATTTTTTCCATAATTTGCATTTACAAAACTTGCTGCTAATGCTAGTGATTCGCAGAAGGTAGAGCATGCACCATAAAGTCCAATAAATGGAATGTTTAAATTTCTAATGGCATATCCAGAAGAAATACACTGATTTAATAAATCACCTGCAAAAATATAATCAATCATGGAATTGTTCATTCCGGCTTTACTAAGAAGATGATTGACACATTGTTCTAGCATTTTACTTTCTGCTTTTTCAAAACTTTTTTCTCCTAAAAAGACATCATCGGTATGCAAATCAAAAAATTGATTTAAAGGTCCGTCCATTTCTTTAGGACCTACCATACTTGCAGTTTGAAGTAATTTAGGAGTATTTTCTAGTTGAATTGTTTGACTTCCTATTTTCATAATTTACCTCCTATAAAAAAATTTTAATAAGCCAGTAGAAGAAACCTACGATAATAGAGCTTGTAACACCATATACCAAAACGGGTCCGGCTATTTTAAACATGTTTGCTCCAAGACCTAGTATATATCCTTCTGTTTTAAATTCGATTGCAGGTGCTACTACTGAATTTGAAAAACCTGTAATTGGTATAACAGAACCTGCACCAGCAAATTTTCCTAATTTAGAGTATAAATTAATAGAAGTTAAAAAGGCACCTAGGAAAATTAAAATAATAGTCGTGTAAGTACTAGCTTGTTCTTTTGGAAAACCAAATTTAAGAAAAACATCTGTGATTGCTTGCCCAATCATGCAAATAATTCCACCTACTAAAAAAGCCCAAAAAATATTTTTTAATAAAGGACTATTGGTAGCTTTTTTTTCCACATAGTCTGAATATTCTTTATTCGACATATCAATATTTGTATTCATAATCATCACCTGTAAATATTATTTGCAAAAAAAATGATTTTATTAAATTTATTTTAAATTTGTTGAAATAGAAAAAATTATCTGATATAATTATTTCAAGTTTATAATGAGCAGTAATGGAGGTAGTTATCATGGAGAATGAAAAGAAATTTAGTAATGAAATGTTTGGTTATGATAAAAAAGAAGTTGAGGAATATGTAAAGGCTTTGAAGGCAGAATATGAAAGCAAGTTACAAGCGGAACGTTCTGAAGCAAATAGAGTAGCAAATGAACTTACCATTGTTAGAAAAAAATTAGAAAAATTTGAACTTGATTATGTGCAAAGACAAGAAAAAGTGGCAAATGCATTAATTACTGCAGAAGATCAAGCAAAAAAGATTATAGAGAGCTCTAGAAGTGAAGCAATGCAAGAGAAAGACAGAATTGAGCATTTAATTGAAATGGAAAAAGAAAAATTATTAGACTTAAAAAGAGATGTGATTGATTTGAAAGAAAAAACTGTAAGATTATTGGATCAATATAGTCAAGAAATGAATAATTTGCTAGATTAGTAATATCTAAAAAATAACCGTAATAAAATAAAACATAGGAGTGTGTTTTATGAAAGTTGTGGCTATTTTTTTAGGAAAGAAAAATAAAAGTGGTTTTTTAACATCTATAAAAAAAATAATGTTAAATATGTATTTGGCTATTTATTTGTGTATTTTTGCTGGAATTTTTTATGTTTTGTTAAATTGTACTAGTTTATCAGAATATATTTTACTATTTTCTACCAATTTTAGACAAACAAATCAAAATAAAACCAGTATAATGGAAATGGCAAAAGGATATGGTATTTTTAATGAAGATAATTATCATGTAGAGGAAGTACCGGAAGAAAAAGAAGATGTAATTATTCAAGCAAATAATGAGAAAAATAGTACAGAATATGATTTACTAGATAGTATTGCAAAAGAATATGAAACGGTAAATGTATTTTCAAGTGTTCCAAATACAACCATTACTTCTGAAAATGCTTCGTTACAAAGAATTACAGTAGGAGATAGTACTTATTTATTAAATTATTCTTCAAAAAGAAATATAGATTTTAATCAATTATTTAGTAAGAATATTTATTTAACAAAGAAAAATGATAGAATTTTGTTATATAGTACTCATACCTCTGAAACATATACCAATAGTGACAAATATCAATTTGAGTATTCTGGAACTATGCGTTCTTTAGACGCAAATTATAATATGTTAAAAATTGCAAAAGAGTTAAATGAAAATTTGTTATTCAAAGGTTTTTTATCAGAACATAATACCACACCACATGATTACGGGTCTTATACAAGTGCTTATGCAAAATCGCGTACGACTGTGGAGGAAGCTTTAAACAAAATGGGTGGAGCTTCTTTGATTATCGATGTACATAGAGATGCAATTGAAGATTTAACATATAGACCTGTTACAGAAATTAAAGGATTACAAGTAGCACAAATTATGCTTGTAATGGGGGTAGGATATGATGGTGAAGAAAACCCTTATTATGAAGATAATTTAGCATTTGCTCTTCAGTTACAAAGGTTAGCAGACCAAGTATATCCAGGGCTATTTAAGCCAATGATTATTAGAGATGCAATTTATAATCAAGATTTAAGTAAGCATTCTTTTTTGGTGGAAATGGGAGCAACTGGAAATACAATTGATGAGGTATTGCTTGCTACACGATGTTTAGCAAATTTATTAAATATATTATATAAAGATTGATTGTCGTTTTTATATATGCTATAATGAGTGAGTATCTTTGTAAAAGTGTAAACAAGTATATAGAAAGGTTTGATTAAATTGGCAAATAAATTAGTGATTGTGGAGTCACCTTCTAAGGCTAAAACAATAAAAAAATATTTGGGAACAGATTACGAAGTAATTGCTTCTCAAGGACACATTATCGATTTACCTAGTAGTAAAATGAGTGTAGATATTGAACATGATTTTAAACCGGAATACAAGGTGATGAAAGGAAAAGCAAAACTTGTTAAAGAGATAAAAGCAGAAGCAAAGAATAAAGAGAAAGTCTATCTTGCAACCGACCCTGACCGTGAAGGAGAGGCGATTGCTTGGCATATTAAAAATGTACTCGATATTGCAGATCATGAAAAATGTAGAATAGAATTTAATGAAATCACACAAAATGCAGTTAAGAAAGCCGTACAAAAGCCTAGAGAAATAGACATGAATTTGGTAAATGCACAACAGGCAAGACGTATTTTAGATAGAATTGTTGGATATAAATTATCCCCTCTATTATGGAAGAAAGTAAAAAAAGGATTAAGTGCTGGTAGGGTACAATCAGTTGCTTTAAGAATTATCATGGATAAAGAAAGACAAATTCGTGATTTTAAGTCAGAGGAGTATTGGGTAATTTTAGCAAGATTAGCTTTTCAAAAGGATGTTGTTTTAGCAAAATTTTATGGAGATATTCATGGAAAAATTGAATTAAAGAATGAAAAACAAGTAAAGGAAATTATTAAGAAAATTGATCAAAAAGAATATAGTGTTGTGGATGTGAAAAAGAGCGAGAGAAAGAAAAATCCACCTCCTCCTTTTACGACATCTTCCTTACAACAAGAAGCTTCTAGAAAATTAGGCTTTGGTGTAAAAAAGACCATGATGGTTGCTCAAAAACTATACGAAGCCGGTCATATCACTTATATGAGAACAGATTCTACAAGACTATCAGAGGAAGCTAAAGTAATGGCAAAAAACTATATTTTAGATAAATTTGGAAAAACATATTATTTGGATAGGGTTTTTAAAGCAAAAGAAAGTGCACAGGATGCGCATGAGGCAATTCGTCCTACTCATTTGGAAAATGATATAGAAGAATTGGCTTCTGATGAAATGAAATTATATACACTAATTAAAAATAGATTTTTAGCTTCACAAATGGCGGTAGCACTTTATGATACTACCAAAATAACCGTAAATGTAGAAGATTATATTTTCTATATTAATGGAAGTGTTATGCGATTTGATGGATTTATGCGATTATATGTAGAAGGTAAAGATGTAAAATCTAAAGGAAAAGAAGAGGATGTGGAGGAAGAGGAATCTCAAAATGCAATGTTACCAGACTTTAAAATAGGAGATATCCTTGAACAAAAAGAGTTAAAACCAGAACAAAAATTTACAGAACCACCCGTTCGATATACAGAAGCAACTTTGGTAAAAGTAATGGAAGAAAAAGGGATTGGTAGACCTAGTACTTATGCTCCAACGGTATCTACTTTAGAGGAAAGAGCCTATATTGAAAAGCAAAACAAATATTTGGTTCCTACTGAATTAGGAGAAGTTGTTGATAACTTAATGGAAGAAAATTTTCAAGATATTGTTGATTTAAAATTTACTGCAGATATGGAAAATAAATTGGATTTGGTTGCAGAAAATAAAGAAAATTATATTCAAATGTTGCATGAATTCTATGAACCATTTATTACCAATTTAGAAGCGGTAGAAGACAAAATTGAAAAAGTAAAATTAGAAGATGAAGTAAGTGACGTAAAATGTGAATTGTGTGGAAGGAATATGGTTATAAAGCAAGGAAGATTTGGTAAATTTTTAGCGTGTCCTGGATATCCAGAATGCAAAAATACCAAACCGATTGTTCAGACTATTGATATTCCTTGTCCAAAATGTGGCGGTAAAGTATTGATTAAGAAAACAAAAACCAAGAGAAGTTTTTATGTATGTGAAAATAATTCGAATACAGAAGATAGTAAATGTGACTTTATCTCTTGGAATAAACCAAGTAAAAAGTGAGTAGATAAGCTTCTACTCTATTTTTTTATGGAAAATTTGTAAAAATGAGGAAAATATATTATAATAACAAATGAAGTGAGGGAATGCATGGAAGAAATGAAAGTAAATGTAATAGGAGCTGGCTTGGCTGGCTGTGAATGTGCATATATTTTGGCACAAAATGGTATAAAAGTAAGATTATACGAAATGAAACCACAATATAAATCAGAAGTACACAAAAACGATAATTTTGCAGAATTAGTATGTAGTAATTCCTTAAAATCAGAAGTGCTTACCAATGCTTGTGGTTTGTTAAAAAAAGAAATGGAAGCATTAGGAAGTTTATTTATAAAATGTGCATATAAAAGCAAAATCCCAGCAGGGCAAGCTTTAGCAGTTGATAGAGAAAAGTTTTCTGAGTATATGACACAGGAAGTTAAAAATCATCCTAATATAGAAATTGTTTATGAAAAAGTAGAGGATATTCAGAAAATAGATGGAATTGTTGTAGTTGCTACAGGGCCTTTAACAGATCAAGTCTTATTAGAAAATCTACAAAAAATTGTTGGAACACATCAGTTGTATTTTTATGATGCTGCTGCTCCGATTGTAGACGCAGATACAATTGATAAAGAAATAGCATTTGTAAAAGATCGTTATGGAGAAAATAATGTAGGAGATTACTTAAATCTTCCTATGACGAAGGAAGAATATGAAAGATTTTACCAGGCTTTAATACAAGCGGAAGAAGCACCACGTCATGAGTTTGATAAGGTTGTATTATTTGAAGGATGTATGCCAATAGAGTATATGGCTAAACGTGGAGAAAAGACATTATTATTTGGTCCATTAAAACCTGTAGGTCTTGATAAACCTAATGGTGAAAAAAATTATGCAGTAGTACAACTAAGAGCAGAAAATGAAGAAAAAACGATGTATAATTTGGTGGGATTTCAGACAAGTTTAAAATTTGGAGAACAAGCAAGGGTATTTAGGTTAATTCCTGGATTAGAAAATGCTGAATTTGTTCGTTATGGGGTTATGCATAAAAATTCATTTATCAATGCAGGAAATTTATTAGATGAGAATTTTTGTATGCGAGACTTTCAAAATATCTATTTTGCTGGACAAATTTCTGGTGTTGAGGGATATGTAGAATCTGCTGCTTCTGGTTTAATGGTAGCATATAGTATTTTGGCAAAAAAACAGGGGAAAAAGATTACTTTTCCGGATACCACTGTATTAGGAAGTTTAGCCAAATATATTTCTACTCCTAATAAAAATTTTCAACCAATGAATGCAAATTTTGGAATTTTAAAGCCTTTAGACAAAAAGATAAAAGACAAGAAGGAAAAATATCAAACATTGGCAAATATTTCATTACAAAGTCTTAATCTATGGAAAGAAGAGGTTTTAAAAAAGAGTATTTAAAAAGATGAAAAGGGATGATGAATGAGTGGGAAAGATTTATTTATTATATGGTCCTGAGAAATATGATTTAAATTTAAAAGTGGAAAAAATAAAAAAAGAATTTGAAAAGTTAGAACTTGGTGTAAATCTTTTTTATATCACAAAAGAAAATATAGAAGAATTAGAGTCTTGTTTGCAAAGTGTTACTTTTTGGGGAACTTCCAAACTAATTATCATAAAGGATACAAAATTAAAATTTCCAGTCGATTTATTAAAAGAAATTAGTGACGATGTTGTGGTTGTGATATTAGAAGATAGTGTAGATAAGAGAACATCAGATTACAAAGCAATTAGTAAAATAGCACAGTGTATTGAATTTAAACAATTAGATAGTAAAGAATTGATACAATATATTATCCAAGTGTTAGGAAAATATGGTATTCAAATATCTTATTTAGACGCAGAATATTTTCAAAGTTTATGTGGTGAAAGTAAAGAAAATTTAGTAAATGAATTAAAAAAGTTAGTGATTTATCTAGATGGTGACACTAAGGTAAATAAAGAAATAATTGAGCAAGTGTGTTCTAAAACATTAAATGCCGAGATTTTTGATGTATTGTCAAAGATTATTCATAAGAAGAAAAAAGAAGGAATTTTGTTATTAGAAAGTTTGTTAAAACAAAAAGAATCTATTATAAAAATCTATATTATGTTGTATAAACAAATCAAACAAATGTATATGATTAAATATTTAAACAATGCGAAAGTAAAAGACATTTCTTCCGTTATAAAAATTCATCCATATGTTTTAAAGAATTTAACACAAGCAAGTGAGCATTATACTTTGCAAGAACTTAAAAATATTTTGTATCAATTTGATGAATATGATCAAAAAACGAAATTAGGAGAAATGGATTTTGAAATTGGTTTAAAAAAATTGATTGCAAGTATGTAATACATGCATATTACCTCATATATTGATTCATAATAATGTATGAGGTGTTTTTATGGAAAAAGAAAATTTTAATTTTAGAACGGATATGGCTGATGAAAGAGTGGATAGCTATAAAAAGATCAATAACTTAAGCGAAGTGGATGGAATTAAAGTATCTACGGATTCCAAAGATGGCGTTCATACAACCATAGTAGATGTACTAAATGAAAATGGAGAAAAAGCAATTTCTAAAAAGATAGGAAGATACATTACATTAGAAATACAAGATTTAAAATATTTAGAAGAGGAGCAAAAAGAAAATATTGTAAGTATGATTTCCAGTATGTTAAAAGAATTGCTTCCACAAGACTATAAAAAATCAATTATTGTCTTAGGTTTAGGTAATGAATATGTAACTCCCGATTCGTTAGGACCAAAAGTTGTTAAAGATATTGAAATAACAAGACATTTAATTAAGTTAGCTAAGGAATTTATCGATGATAATACAAGAGAAATATCTGCACTAGCTCCTGGAGTACTTGGTACGACTGGAATTGAAACATCTGAAATTATCTCTGCAGTCGTAGAAAAAGCAAAAATTGATGTTATTATTGCAATTGATAGTTTAGCGTCTCAAAATATGGATCGTTTAGGAACGACCATTCAAATTACCAATACAGGGATTACCCCTGGATCGGGTGTTCAAAATAAACGTGAGGGGATTACACAAGAGGTACTTCATGTCCCTGTTATTGCAATTGGCGTTCCTACTGTGGTAGATATGGCTTCCATTACCAATGAAGCAATTGATAAAATGATTCATCAAGTAGGAAATGAAGAAGAAAAGGCTGAAAAAGAAGAAAAATTATTCTCTGATCTAGAAAAAGATGAAAGATATCAAATGATTGCTAAATTATTAGATACGAAGAATTATATGGTAACTCCAAAAGATATTGATGCAGTTATTGAAATTGTTTCCAATATGATATCTAAAAGTATCAATTTGTCATTAAAAGTAGAATAAATGATAGAAAATACTATTTCTGTAAAAGGAAATAGTATTTATTTTTTCGCTAGAAAGTTACTTGATTTTTTACTTGCTTTAGTATAAAATACATAATAAAT
Organism: uncultured Clostridia bacterium; assembly: GCA_944386605.1. Classification (GTDB taxonomy): domain Bacteria; phylum Bacillota; class Clostridia; order TANB77; family CAG-465; genus CAG-465. The sequence goes on from CALXBS010000001.1 coordinate 106,609, forward strand.
TCACACTGAGGAGGTATAGCCTATGAAGAAAATGAAAATAGGAAAAGTGATACTTTTGTTCACATGTTTCTTATTGATGAATATCTTAACTAGTAATGCAACCAATATATATGCTCAAGAAGTAGATAATATGGGGATTTTTGATATGAAAGAAAAAGATGGAATTTATAAAATGAGTGAAGAAAAAATTACCATTCCATTTTTTAGATTTGCAACCGAAAGAATTGAAATAGATCAAGAGATAGAAAATATGGGAATGATCTTTGCAAATGGTGGTATCGATGTTAATGAATCTATAAAGGAATTTCAGATTTTATTATCTAATGATACAATTCGTGTAAGTTCTATTTTAGAAAATGCTATTATTGCTACTAGGGGAAATGTGATTATCGATTCTTCTGTTGATAAATCCATTATAGTTTTTGCAGGAGAAAAAGTTACAGTCACTGAAAATGCTACTTTAAACGGTGATTTGATTTGTTTTTCTAATGAATTAGAAATTAAGGGTAATGTAATGGGAAGTGTTATTGGTACTAGTACTACCACTACTATATCAGGAAAAATAGGAAAAGATGTAAGAATGTATCTAAATGAAATCATCGTTACTCAAAATGATAATATTGTCGGAAATATTTATTTAGAAACAGAAAATAATGCAATTTCCATAGCAGAACAATATCCAGAAGCAGTTGTAAATATTATACAGGAATCAAAAGCAGCTTCTATTTTAAATCTTATTATAGGAGTGATTAAGACAGCTCTTGTTTATGCATTAGCATATTTGATAATCTTTAAACTATCCAAAGAAAAGCTAATGGATAAGGTGCTTAGTAATACTATTAAAAATAAAGGCCATGTTATCATGAGTAGTGCTATTATCACATTAAGTATTCCTTTAATACTTTCTATAGGATTATTTGCTTACTTCATGGGATTAGAGGAAATTATTTTCCCACTTATGATATTATATGGTGGTTTTGTTTTATTTTTTGGAATGATTTCTACTTTCTTAGTTGCTTCATTAGTATTTGAATATATTGCAAATAATCATTTAAATAATCCAAATATCACCACAAGAATGGTTTCAAGCTTTTTTGCATTTTTATCCATTCTATTTTTAACAAAGATACCTACAGTTGGTGTCTATCTTCAAATGATTTTTGTTATATTAAGTTTTGGTATTGCTTTTTCATATTTATGGAAACGCAATGAAACTGTGAACAAAAAGAAAAAATAGGAGGAAGGAAATGGAAAAAGAGGTCTATAAAAAAAAGGTTGAGAAAGTATTAGAAGATTATCATACATCTTTTGAGGGATTAAGTAGTGATAAAGCTCAGGAGCTATTAAAGAAAAACGGTTTAAATAAATTAAAAGAAGTAAAGAAAAAAAGTTTATTTGTGATGTTTTTAGAGCAGTTTAAAAACTTAATGATTATTATTTTAATCATTTCTGCTATTTTATCTGCAGTAGTATCTTATAAAACAAATGAGCCTTTTACAGATACGATTATTATTCTTGTAGTGGTTATTCTAAATGCAATTTTAGGAGTTATGCAGGAAAGTAAAGCAGAAAAGGCAATTGAAGCTTTAAAACAAATGTCTTTACCTTATATCAAGGTAAGAAGAGATAATACGATTCTTAGTGTAAAAACAGAAGAATTAGTTGTAGGAGATATTGTCATTTTAGAGGCTGGGGATTATATTCCAGCGGATATGAGAATTATAGAAAATCATAGTTTAAGAATCGAAGAATCTGCACTTACTGGTGAGTCTGTTCCTGTAGATAAAGATATAAAAGAAATTTCTAGTAATAAAAGTATCCCTTTGGCTGAAAGAGTAAATATGGCTTATTCAGGTAGCAGTGTTGTTTATGGTAGAGGAGAAGCAGTAGTAGTTGCAACAGGGATGGATACAGAACTTGGAAAAATTGCAGAAGCAATATCAAATCAAAAAGTAGAAATTACCCCTTTACAAAAAAAGATTAATGAGCTAAGTAAAATATTAAGTATTATTGTAGTAGTTATTGCTATTGTGATGTTTATTGTAGGATATTTGCAAGGAAATAATGCTTTAGATGTATTTATGCTTGCTATTTCGCTTGCTGTTGCAGCGATTCCAGAAGGATTATCTGCAGTAATTACCATTACACTTGCTTTAGGAGTACAAAAAATGGCAAAAGAAAAAGCCATTGTAAGAAAGCTTTCTGCAGTTGAAACATTAGGTTCTACTCAGGTAATTTGTACAGATAAAACAGGAACATTAACACAGAATAAAATGAATTTAAGACAAATTTATTTAGAGGATGAGTTAGTTTCTGTTATTGAAGATACAGAAGTTGAGGCGTTAAAAAATAACCAAAAATTTCAGTTTGGGCTTGAAAAGCTTTTAGACATTATTTTGCTTTGTAATGATACAGAATTTGGAGAAGATAATGGACAAAAAGTATTATTAGGTGATCCAACAGAAACTGCTTTGGTAGATTTTGGAAAAAGAATTGGATATGACAAAGAGGCACTAACTGAAAAATATAAACGTATTGATGAAATACCATTTGATTCTACTAGAAAGTTGATGACAACGATTCATCAAATGTCAGAGCAAGAATATTTGGTGTTTACAAAGGGTGCTGTAGAATCTCTTTTAAATGTTTGTACCAGAATTTTAAAAAATGGGAAAATTGAAAAATTAACTGAAAAAGATAAAAAGAAAATTTTAGACAATCATTTGGTGATGGCAAAATCTGCTTTACGTGTTCTTGCATGTGCTTATCGTGAAACACAAAAGGATAAAAAAGCAGAAGAGGTAGAAAATGATTTGATTTTTGTCGGATTAGTTGGAATGATAGATCCACCTAGAAAAGAGGCAAAAAGAGCAGTTGAAAAATGTTTTATGGCTGGAATGATTCCGGTTATGATTACAGGAGACAGTAAAGAAACTGCAATTGCGATTGCAAAAGAACTAGGAATATTACAAAATGAAAATGAAGCTATTACGGGTACTGAATTAGATAAAATGTCAGATGAGGAATTAAGTCAAAAAGTAGGACAAATTCGTGTGTATGCAAGGGTTTCTCCAGAAAATAAGATAAGAATTGTAAAAGCTTGGAAAAAACAAGGAAAAATTGTGGCTATGACAGGAGATGGTGTAAATGACGCACCAGCTCTAAAAGGAGCAGATATTGGTATTGGAATGGGAATTAATGGTACAGAAGTATCTAAAAGTGTTTCTTCCATGGTTCTTGCAGATGATAATTTTGCAACCATTATAGTAGCCGTAAAAGAAGGTAGAAGAATTTATAATAATATTCAAAATGTAATTGCTTATTTACTTGCGTCTAATTTAGCAGAAGTTTTAATTATTGCAATTGCAACATTTCTTAATAAGACATTACTATTACCAATTCAAATATTATGGATTAATTTGGTAACAGATACAATTCCTGCAATTGCACTGGGATTTGAAAAAGAAGAAAAAGGAATTATGCGTCAAAAGCCACGTGATTCACAAGAAAGTATATTTACGCCTTTCTTGATTTCTAGAATTGTGATTCCAGGAGTTATCAAGACGATTATTGTATTTATTTTATACTTTATGATGGATAATTTATATGGTCATGAAATTGCAAGTGCTACGATTTTTATTACGTTAACATTTATTGAAATTTTATTTGCTTATGTTTATAGATCTAGCAAAAAGTCAGTATTTAAAATAGGAGTATTTTCTAATAAACCTATGTTATTATGTGTTTTAGGTACGTTAGCTTTACAAATATTTATCTTTTCAATACCATCACTAGCAAATTTATTAGCGGTTCCTATGATGCCATTTTCTATTTATATGATTATTGGTTTAGTATCTGTTTTAACAGTTATTTTATTTGAAATGATAAAATTAATTTTAGCCAAGGTATTTAAACAGAATTAAATCATAAAAATAAATATTTGACATAAGTTATATTAAAGGAGTGGTATACTTATGTTTGAAAATTTATTTACTAATTTCTTTAAAAATGGTAATAGGATGTTTAGAAATAGAAGTGCAGGAAATTATAGGAATTATTTAAACTATAAGTTGATTAATTTTGAAACAGCAAAAGATTATATTGAAAATAATAAAGTACTACTATTAGATGTAAGATCAGAAGGAGAATATAGTTTAATGCACATTCAAAATGCAATTAATATGCCTGTAGAAGAGATTGAAAAACAAATTTTAATCTATGAACAGACACAACCCATTATGGTATATTGTTCAAGTGGTTCTAGAAGTAAAAATGCAATTATCATTTTAAATCAATTAGGATATAATAATATATATATATGGGAATATGGTTCTTTAGCCAATTTCCCATATAAGAATATGATAGTATATAATAAATAGGAGGTAGTTATGATAAAACATATCAGTGATGATGACTTTGAAAAAGAAGTTTTTAGTAAAAAAGGGGTTTGTTTAGTGGATTTTTATGCAACATGGTGTGGACCTTGTATGATGGAATCGAAAGTATTAGAAGAAATTGGACAGAGCCGAGCAGGATATGAGATTTTAAAAGTAGATGTTGATAAAAATTCAAGAGTGGCTTCTGAATTAGAGATTGATACAATTCCAACTATTTGTATCTATAAAGATGGAAAATTAGTTGAAAAAAGAATTGGATTTATGGATAAAGAACAGATTTTAAATTTGATTGAAAAGTATAGCGATGAACTTCAAATGTAAATTTGAAGTTTTTTTGCCTAGATTTACATAATAAAAATGTGATTTTTATTGTAAAGTTTACATCAAGTTTTGTTGAATAAATAAACAAATATGAATCAAAAATGTTAAAATTGTAACAAAAATGTAATATAAATTAAACATTACTGTTATTGCATTTTATTCTAGCATTCTATATAATGTAATTACATAAAGTATAATAACGTTTATTGTATGATACAAAAGAGGTGTTTTTATATGTTAGAGTTTTGGAAAAATGAATGGAGTTTATTTTTAGAAGATATGAAATCTTTTAAAGATGCGTTTGTAAGGATTTTTACTGGAAAACAAGAGTATTTAATGTTAGACAAAGGCGCAGAACAAGCACCAGAAGCTGAACCTATGGCAGTTGAAGAAACAACTGTTGCACAACCAGTAGCTACTTATGAACCTGATGCTGTAGATCATAAAGTAACAGCATATTTTGGTGAGAATATTGATGAGCTTAGAAAAAATGTTAGTGGAGATAAAACACAACATGAAGTTTTAAGAGAATATGCTCAATTTTTCAAGCCATATGCAGATTCTCAAGAAATGTGCAATAGCGCTTTTAGAAAATATTATGATAGACACGCATTAAAAATTGCTACTGAAGAATTACCTGTTGAACAAGCTAGAATTATTCAAAACAATGTTGATCTATTTATTAAAGGACAAGAAGTGTTTGGAGAAAATGGACAATTCATTGATTCAAGAGTAGATAGTATTTTTGAAAAAGTTGGAATTGATCAAGTAAACAAGGTAGTTAATATTTTACATGATAATACTGAAGGTGGAGTAAATACACAAGGAGAAAGATTATTTGCTGAAGTAGTTAACTATATGGTAGATAATGGTGTAAAAGTTGAAAAGAATGCTTCTATTATTAATTCAGTAAAATCTGTATTAGAAGAAAAATTAAACGAAGTTCATGCTAATTTAAGAAGTCATGAAGATTGGAATGATGAATATCAAGCTTTACTTTCTCAAGAAAGAAAATATTTATATGCATTAAATAGAATAGAGCAATATGAAACAGAACAAAGAATTTCTGATTTTGAAGATAAACTTAACAATCTAGATGCTATTTAATAAATGTAGTAAAATGACAAAATAAGTCTGTTAATGGAAAATGTTAACAGACTTTTATTTATATAGCTTTTTTACTTGAAAAAAAGTTCATGTTGTGCTATAATGTTGGAGTAATTTTTAGTTACAAAATGTTAAAATATTTTAAGGAGAGATTATTTATGAAATGTATTTTATTATGTGCAGGATATGCAACAAGATTATTCCCTTTAACTGAAAATTTTCCTAAAGCACTATTAGAAGTTGGAGGAAGAGCAATACTAGATTATACGTTAGATAAAGTAAATGAAATAGATGAAATAGATCATATTTATTTAGTAACTAACGCAAAATATACTCCTCATTTTCAAGAATGGGCTAGTAAAAAAAATAATGTAAAACCAATTACTGTTTTTAATGATGGTACAAGCACTAATGATGATCGTTTAGGTGCAATTGGTGATATGCAATTTACAATTGAAAAAGCAGGTATTGATGATGATATTTTAGTACTTGCTACTGATAATTTATTTGATTTTAAATTAAAAGATTTTGTAGAATTCTACAATCAGAAAAAATCACCTGCTGTATGCGTAAGAGAAGAACAAGATATAAACTTGTTAAAAAGAGTAGGTGTAGCTAAAATTGATGAGGATAATAAAATTATCGATTTTGTTGAAAAACCAGCAGAACCACAAAGTAAATTTGCTGTTTATGCAGAATATATTTATCCAAAAACAGTTTTACCAAAAATAAAAGAATACTTAGACGCTGGTAATTCTTGTGATGCACCTGGTAACTTAGTAGCTTATATGTATAAGCAAACACCAACATACGCTTATGCTTTTCAAGGTGAATGTTATGATATCGGTACACACGAAGCTTTAGCTCAAGTAAATGAGTTATATAAAAATAAATAATAAAAGTAGAATGAAAAGTAGGTAAAAAAGTAATGAATATTAGTAAAATATCACGTAGTATAGTAGTAGGATTATTTATAATAATGATTATATTTTTTAGTGTTATCAATATTAAAGTTATCAATAGCGGTGTAGAAGTTACAAATTCTGTAACTTCTAATATTGCTAAGCTATGCTATGTGATTATTTTAATAACTTTAGTATTAATATATATGTATATAAAAGAAAAATTATATCGTTTAAAAGTAAAGAAAAAAGTAGCTCTTATTTATAGATATATTTATATTGTATTTGTTTTAATTGCAACTAGCATTACAGTAGCATATTCTGATATAAAAATATTATCACGCTCTATGTTGTGTGTATATATTCTAATATCTGTTTTAACAGGTTTAGTTGTAAAAAGAATCATATTTAATGTATCTAAAAGCGATATGTTATCTGTTTTTGGTATGTTTGCAAATACCATGTTAATTAATGTAATTCATGATAAAACAATTATGTTACACTCTATGTTATTAGAGCTTTTTACACTTTTAACGATCTATATTTTTCAAAAATTAATCGATGAATTAAAACAAAGAGGAATTAAAAATAACAAGTATTTGAATTTGTCAATTGTATTAGGACTTAGTGTTGCTTTTAGTATCCTTTTTGGAGTGAATCAATATGTATGGATTGTTCTAGGAATTGTTTTGTTTTTCTTAACTAGTAATTTAGATAGAACTTCTTTTGTTTTATCTCAGAAAACAATGGATAAGCATAAAAAAGAGGGGATTTTAAAGGTAGATAAAATTAATATTAGTAAATTACTAATATCACTGATTGTGATCTTAATTACTTCTTTTGTAACTTATCAAATCATGATTAGAATAGTTAATATCTTACCATCTAGTAGTATAGTAGAAAGCATTACTTATTTTCGAGTAGTACAAAATTATCAATTGGAGTTTGCAAGTCTAAAAATGTATACAGAAAATTTTGTTAGCTTTTCAAAAACTTATTATATGATTTTATTTATATATATATTATTATTAGAAATATTAGCAATTTGCTTGCATAGAAGATATGATACGAAATCTACTGTCATAAAATTTATTTTTATGGGAATATTTCTATTAATGGTAATGACAAATAAAAATATTTATTATTATCAACCTTTATTTAGTACCATGTTAATGTTGATAGCAATTGTAAATACTACCAATATTTATTATAACAGGGAAGAAAGAATTAAACTGTTAGTTGCGCAAGGAAGGTGAATGAAGTGGCTTATTATTCAGATGATTTAATCGAAGAAGTTATTTCTCAAAATGATATAGTAGAAGTGATCTCTGAATATGTATCACTAAGAAAAAGTGGTCGAAACTATATGGGCCTTTGTCCTTTTCATAGAGAGAAAACACCTTCTTTTTGTGTCTCAATGGATAAGCAGATTTTTAAATGTTTTGGATGTTCTGTTGGTGGAAATGTCATTAGCTTTATCATGAAAATAGAGAATTTAGAATTTTGGGAGGCAATAGAATTTTTAGCGGAAAGAGCACATATTGATACAGAGCGATATGAGATAAAGCAAAATAGTTTTGGCGCCTCTTCAGTAAAGAAAGAAGATAAAAACCGCATGTATGCTTTGTATAAAGATGTTGCTAGATTTTATCATCAAAACTTGGTTACTCTATTAAAAGAAAAAAATAACCCAGTTAAGGACTATGTTATAAGAAGAAATTTAGATGTAAAAACATTAAATAAATTTGGAATTGGGTTTGCTAATGGAAAAATGCCATTATATGAGCATTTAAAAAAGTTAGGGTATTCAGAATCTGAAATGTTAAAATCCAATGTAGTGATTAAAAATGATCGCGGAAAGATGTATGATAAATTTTATGCACGACTTATTTTTCCAATATTTGATATTCGTGATCGTGTCATTGCGTTTGGTGGACGAGTCTTAGACAAATCTTTACCTAAATATATGAATTCTTCAGAAAATGAAATTTATCATAAAGGAAAAACGTTATATTTAATGAATTTTGCAAAACGTGAGCCATTAGATAATATTATCATTGTAGAAGGATATATGGATGCTATTTCATTACAAAAAAGTGGATTTCATAATGTAGTTGCTTCTCTTGGAACTGCACTTACAGAAAACCAAGCAAGATTAATCAAAAAATATACAGATTGTGTCATTATTGCTTATGATCAAGATGGAGCCGGTCAAGAGGCTACATTGAGAGGATTAGATATTTTAAGTGCACAACAATTAAATGTAAAAGTTTTGATTATGGATAAAAAAGATGTTAAAGATGTAGATGAATATATTAATAAATATGGAGCAGAAAGATTACGAAATTGTATAAATCAGTCTATTTCTTTAGTAGAATTTAAAATTAAACAGTTTGAAAAAATACTAGAAAATGATACTAGTTTAGATGCCAAAATTCAGTTTTTAACACAAGCAGCAGATGTTTTAGCTAAAATAGATAACCATATTGAAAGAGAGCTATATGTTGATAAAATAGCTAAAAAGTATAATATTGGAGTGGGACCTATTTTAGCAGAGATAGAAAAAAAGAATCAAAATGGAAAACAAGTTCTTCCTGTATCGGAGTTTCAGAGTTTTAACAATAAGTTAACACTAGTAACAGATATTAGAAAAAGACAAGAACAATATATTATTGCTTTATTGCTTACTAAGGATAAAGCCATTCAAAAGGCTATATTTGATAAAATTAAAATAGAAGATATTGAAGATGAAAAAATCAGAAAAATTTATCAATTTTTGAATGATTTAAAAAAGGAATGTGATATAAGTAACGTCGATATATTGGTAAAAATACATGATGAAGAATTAATTAAGGAAATAACAGATATAATGTATATAGATATTTCAGATGTAGATAGAAAAAAATTACTTCAAGATGTATTAAAATCCAAAGAAAAGGAAAAATTATATAAAAGAAGGGAAGAAATTGTTAAAAGAGTTGGAGAAAATATTTCAAGTGATGAAAGAGAAATCTTGGAATTAGAATTAAATCAGATCATTTTAGAATTATCAAAATTAAAGTAATGAAAGGGAGTCTTAAGGAATGGAAAAAAAAGAAAATGTAATTAGTGAAGAAAAAACTATAACTTCTAAAAAAGAAAACAAAAAAATAAAAGAAAATAGTGGAGGACAACATATGACAGATGAACAAAAACAAAAAGTTACAGAATTTATAAGAAATGCAGTAAGAAATAATAAAATAACATATAAAGAATTAGTAGATTTCCTAGGTGATAATGACTTTACTCCAGAACAGGTAAGCAAAATATATGACGAACTTTCAAAAGCAAATTTAAATGTTATTTTAGACGAAAATAATGAAACTGAAAAAATCAAAAAATATAGTGCTGTTACAGATATGAATAATGATGAAATCGAAGAAGATAATGATGAGGAGAAAGTTCCTGTAGATGATGATTCTGTTTCTTCGATGGCAGAACTAGATATTGAACCAAATCTTGAAGATATTGATGAGATTGAAAAAGATATGTTATTTCAGGATATGAAAGATATGTCTTTTGTGGATAACTTAAATGTGGATGATCCTGTAAAAATGTTCTTAAAAGAAATTGGTAAAATAAGATTGCTTACTTATGAAGAAGAGAATATTTTAGCTGAAAGAATGTTAAGAGGAGATAAAGAGGCTAAGAAACAATTAATTGAATCTAATTTAAGATTGGTAGTAAGTATCGCTAAAAAATATATTGGAAGAGGAATGCATTTCTTAGATTTGATTCAAGAAGGAAACCTTGGACTTATCAAAGCAGTAGATAAATTTGATCAATCAAAGGGATATAAGTTTAGTACATATGCTACTTGGTGGATTAGACAAGCAATTACAAGAGCAATTGCAGATCAAGCAAGAACCATCAGAATTCCTGTACACATGGTAGAGACAATTAATAAGTTGATTAGAACTTCTAGACATTTATTACAGACTTTAGGTAGAGAACCAACTCCTGAAGAAATTGCTGCTGAATTAGAAATGCCAGTAGAAAAGGTAAGAGAAGTACTTAAAGTAGCACAGGAACCGATTTCTTTAGAAACACCTGTAGGGGAAGAGGATGAAAGTAATTTGGGAAACTTTATTCCAGATGATGAAGCTCCATCACCTTCTGAACAAGCTGCAGATGTATTATTAAGAGAACATATTGAAGAGGTTATGCAAACACTAACTCCTAGAGAAGCAAAAGTTTTAAAACTAAGATTTGGATTACAAGATGGTAGAATGAGAACTTTAGAAGAAGTTGGAAAAGAATTTGATGTAACACGTGAGCGTATTAGACAAATTGAAGCAAAGGCTTTAAGAAAATTAAGACATCCTAGCAGAAGTAAAAGATTAAAAGATTTTATGAATTCTGAATCATAAAATGAAAGGAGTGTTTTATATGGCATTCATGTCAGTATTAATGGTATTGGGATTTTTAGCAATTATAATGGCAATTATACTAGCAATAGCGGTTCTTATGTATGTATTTACAGGAATTGGTTTAAGCAAGATTGCTAAAAAATTGGGTGAAGAAAATTCTTGGCTTGCTTGGATCCCTGTTGCTAATTCCTATTTAGTTGGAAAATTGGGTTGTAATGTAAAAACAGGTATCTTTTTAGCAGTGGCTTCACCAGTAAGTGGAATTATTTCTGGAATTATGAATATTATGATACAAAATCAACCAGTAGATTTGTTAAATAATGATGTGATAGCAATTGCTTTTTGGATGGTTATCATTGCCTTAAGTTTGCTTTCTATTGCATTATCGATTACAATGCTTGTTTTCTATTTGATAGCGGTGTATCATATTTATGAAAAATTCAGTAAAGAGGCTGTTATTATGACAGTATTTACTGCTTTAAGTGCAGGAATCCTTTCTCCAGTTTTCTTGTTTGCAATACGTAATCATGAAGTACGAAAAGAATACACTTGACAAAGTGTATTTTTTCGTAGTATAATAGTCAAAGAAAGTCAAAGTTAAAAATAGGAGGTAAAAATGAATTTATCAGATCAAATTGAAGAATATATTCGTGCAATTATAGCAGAAGAGAGAAGTATTGAATTAAGAAGGAATGAACTTGCTAATTATTTTCATTGTGTTCCATCACAAATTAATTATGTAATCGCTACTCGTTTTATACCAGAATTAGGTTTTTATGTAGAAAGTAGAAGAGGTGGCGGAGGTTATATTAAGATTAGTAGAGTAGGACTTGAAAAATCTGAATATTTACCGACTATTATTGACAAAATAGGTCGAAAAATGTCACAAAGCGTTGCAAATGTTTACTTAAAAGAATTAGTGGAGTATAATGTATTAGATTATAAAATTGCACAATTGATTAAAATAGCTATATCAGATCATTCATTAAATCAAGTGGAAAGTCAAAAAAGAGATATGGTAAGAGCAGATATCTTTAAAAATTTAATGATTAATTTGTTAGGGAGTGATAATTATGAAATGCGATAAATGTAAAAAAAGAGAGGCAAATATTGAGTATAGTGAAAATATTAATGGAAAGAAACAGAAATTAAATTTATGTTATGAATGTGCTGAAAAACTTGGAGTGATTCATTTTTCTAATAGTTTTGTTCCTATGTTTTCTTCTATGTTTGAAAGCAAAATGCCTTTCATAGAGGAAGCGGTATGTGATCAATGTGGATATACCTTAGAAGATTACAAAAAGACCGGACTTTTTGGTTGTGATCATTGTTATGAAGTCTTTGAAGATCATATAGATGATTTGTTATTAAAAATTCATGGAAAAAATAGACATGTTAGTCAAACAAATGTTAAAACAAAAGTGAATTCAAAACAAACAAAATTAGAAGAGTTAAAAGAAAAATTAGAAAAAGTAATTAAAGAAGAAAAATACGAAGAAGCAGCAGTGATTCGTGATGAAATTAAGAAAATAGAAGGAGGAAAGTAACAGTATGTGGTATGATGAAGTTTCTAAAGATTCTGATGTAGTCATTTCTACAAGAGTAAGATATGCAAGAAATATAAAAGACCATAAATTTCCTCATATGTTAAATAATAAACAAAAAGAAGAAATCATTCAGTTAGTGGAAAATGCAATTGATAAAAATAAGTATCAGGTATTTCGTTTAAATAATATGGATAAAATTACGAAAGGAAGTTTAGCAGAACGCCATTTGATTTCTAAAGAAATGATTGATAGTACTAGTGGTGGTATTATTGCAAATGAGGATTATAGGTTAGTTGCTATGGTAAATGAAGAAGATCATTTAAGAATTCAAGCGTTTGAGAGTGGATTTAATGTAGATAAGTGTTATGAACGTTTAAAAAACTTTACAGATCACTTAGAAGAAAAAATAGAATTTGCCGAAAGTGAGAAGTATGGATATATTACGTCTTGTCCTACTTGTATCGGATCAGGTTTAAGAATTTCTGTAATGCTTCATTTACCTGGTCTTGCAAAATTACATTTGCTAAATAAATTGCTAGAACAAGCGGTTAGTATTGGTTTATCTGTACGTGGTATTTATGGTGAAAATACAAATGGATATGGATTTATATATCAAGTATCTAATCGTAAAACATTAGGAATAAGTGATGAGGAAATTGTTAATAATATCAAGATGATTATTCACACGATCATCGAGCAAGAAAGAAATGCTAGAGAGATTCTTCTTAAAAACAGTTCTATAGAGCTTGAAAATGAAGTATATAGAGCATACGGAATTTTAAAAAATGCTAGAATGTTAGAAGAAGAGGAAATGATAAAGTTATTGTCTCAAGTAAGACTTGGTATTGCTATGAAACTTATTCCAGAGGTGTCTTTGGAAAAAATTCATTTGTTAATGAATAATGCACAATCTTATTCTTTAAGTACGATTATTAAAGAAGAATTAGATGAAAAAATGGATGAAATAGAAAGAGCAAAATATGTTAGAGAGGAGTTGAATAAATAATGTATGAGTTTACAGGAAGAGCAACAAGGGTATTGGAAATTGCAAAGGAATTTTCAGTAGAACATCAATATTCTTTTATTGGTACAGAACATATTTTATATGGTTTAATAGAAGAAGGAGAAGGACTTGCAAGTCAAATACTACAAAAACAGGGTATTACCAGTGAATATGTAGAACAAGAAATTTTAAAAATTGATGGGGTTATGAATACATTAGAGGAAGAACCAGAATTTACGCCAAGAGCAAAGAGAATTATAGAAAATAGTGCTCGTGAGTCTAAAAGATTAGGACAAAATTATGTTGGAACAGAACATATATTAATTTCTTTGATGCGTGAAATTGATAGTGTAGCAATTAGAATTTTAATAGACGCCAATATTGATCCGCAGAAAGTCTTTACAGATTTACTTTATGTTTTAAGTGATGAGGCTCCAACAAATCATATGGAAAATATAGCTGAGGGAGGTTCTAATTCCTATACTCCAACCTTAAATCAATATGGTAAAGATTTAACAAGTTATGCAAAGGAAAATAAATTAGATCCCGTGATAGGAAGAGGAAAAGAAATTGAAAGAGTTGTAGAGATTTTAAGTCGTAGAACCAAAAATAATCCTGTTTTAATTGGAGAACCTGGTGTTGGTAAAACAGCAGTGGTTGAAGGATTAGCACAAATGATTGTAAATGGAAACGTTCCAGAAGTTTTAAAGAATAAAAGAATTGTAAGTTTAGATATGTCTTCTATGATAGCTGGTGCTAAATATAGGGGAGATTTTGAAGAAAGACTTAAAAAGTCTTTACAAGAAATTAAGAAGGATGGAAATGTTATCTTATTTATTGATGAGCTACACACCATTATTGGAGCAGGTTCTGCAGAAGGTGCTATGGACGCTGCTAATATTTTAAAACCTTTACTTTCTAGAGGAGAAGTTCAAATCATTGGTGCTACTACTTTAAATGAGTATCGAAAACATATTGAAAAAGATAGTGCTTTAGAAAGAAGATTTCAAAGTGTGATGGTAGATGAGCCAAATGAAGAAGATACTATTAAAATTTTAGAGGGATTAAAAGATCGATATGAAGCACATCATAAAGTAAAAATAACTCCTGAGGCAATTGAAGCGGCAGTAAGATTATCTAAGAGATATATTACGGATCGTTTTTTACCAGATAAAGCAATTGATTTAATAGATGAAGCTTGTTCAAAGTTACGTTTAAAATCCATTACAATGCCTTCAGGTTTATCGGATATTGAAAAAAATATTGAAAAGGTTGCTAAAGAAAAAGAGGAAGCAATTATTTCACAATCTTTTGAATTAGCTGCAAAATTAAGAGATGAAGAAAAAGCATTAAAAGAAAAACTAAAACAAGAAAAAGAAAAATGGAATAAAAATCAGTCTGATAAGGATTTATTTGTAACTGCAGATCATATAGGAGATGTAGTGTCTGTATGGACAAAAATTCCAATTACCAAATTAAATGAAACAGAAACAGAAAAATTAAAACATTTAAGTGAAAAATTAAAAGAAAGAGTGATAGGGCAAGACGAAGCCGTTGAATCCTTAGCTAGAGCAATTAAAAGAGCAAGAGTGGGATTAAAAGAAGAAAATAGACCGATTGGATCTTTTATGTTTTTAGGACCTACAGGCGTAGGAAAAACAGAGCTTACAAAAGCTTTGGCTTTAAATTTATTTGGAAATGAAAATTCTATGATTCGTTTAGATATGTCTGAGTATATGGAACCTCATAGTGTTTCAAAATTAATAGGTGCTCCTCCTGGATATGTTGGATTTGATGATGGGGGACAACTAACAGAACAAGTTAGAAGAAAACCATATAGTATTATCCTTTTTGACGAAATTGAAAAAGCTCATGCAGATGTTTTTAATATTTTATTACAAATTTTAGATGATGGACGTTTAACAGATTCTACGGGTCGAACAGTAGACTTTAAAAATACAGTGATTATTATGACTTCTAATGCAGGTGCAAGAAATATTATCGAAAAACATTCTATTGGTTTTGTAAATAAAGAGGATAGCAAAAGAGATTATGAAAATACCAAATCACAAGTAATGGATGAGTTAAAAAAGATATTTCGCCCTGAATTTTTAAACCGTTTGGATGAAATCATTGTGTTTAAAAAATTAAGTCAAGAGAATATTGATAAGATTACGCATTTGATGTTGGATGAATTTGCTTTAAGGGTTAAAAATAAAAATATGAAGATTATTTTTGATGAAGAGGTCGTAAAATTTATTTCTAAAGTTGGATTTGATGAAGTATATGGAGCAAGACCATTAAAAAGAGCAATTCAAAGTAATATAGAGGATAAGTTTGCAGAAGCTATTTTGGATAAAAAGATAAAAGAGGGTGATCAAGTAGAGATTTCTTTAAAAGATGGTAATATTCAAATATCTCGAAAATAAATACTTGAAGATTTTGTAAGGATATGATATACCATTCATAGAAGGGGGAAATTCATATGGAATTTATGAAAAAGGTAGAAGAAATTTCTAAAATAGTAGGAGATACTGCTTCTAACACCTATAATGTAGTGGCAGATAAATCAGGAAAGCTAATAGAAGAGACAAAACTAAAAATTGCAATTTCTGATAAAGAGGCAGATATTGAGAAACTACATGAAAGTATTGGAAAAACTGTATATGATATGTACAAAAATGGAGAAGATGTAGGAGAAGTTTTTGAAAAAGAATGTAAAAAAGTGGATAAAATTCAAAAAGAAATTACAGAAATGAATACTAAAATTTTGTATAATAAGGGACTTAGAGTATGTCCTGTTTGTGGGGAAATCATTCCACTTGAAAGTGAATTTTGCCAAAATTGTGGAAAAAAACAAAAACCTGTAAAAATAAAGAAAGATAAAAAAGAGGATAAGAAAAAAGAAAAAGTAGAAGAAAAAGAAGACAAGGTTTGTCCTACATGCGGTTTGATTTGTGCAGGTCAAGCAAAATTCTGTGGAAAATGCGGATATAAGTTCTAGTAAAAAATACTGGTCATTTGTCGAATGATCAGTATTTTTGTCTTTTGCATTGTACTTTCTTAAAACTTGTGATAAGTTTTGCTTAGCGGTGATGATTATGAAAAATATAAGGAAATTAAGTTTTGTTTTTGTATGTGTTGTTATAGTTGGTATTATTAGCTTTTTACAAATAAAATGGACTTTTCAAGAAAGTAAAGCTAGTTTGACTTTAAATATGGCAAGTGATACAATAAAAGAGGAGATTTTTTCTTATGTGATAAAATTTGACAAAGTAATTTTAAAATCATTACAAGTAGAAAATAATGCTCAAATGAGTTTAAGTATGGAACAAAGAATGGATATTATCATTAAATATATTATTGAAAATTTATCAGAGTTTCAAAATGAAGTGATTCAATTAGAAGACGGATGTACGTTAGAAAAAGATGGATCTTTATATCATTCTATTGGATATATTGATAAAGAAGTACTTTTAAGAGTAAGTGAAGAGTTATTTCCTGGAAAAGAGATGGATTATAAAACATCTATTTATTACGATAAAGAAAAAGATCTTATATGTTTGTTTTGCATTTATGGAGATGCAGTAAGATTTGATGAAAGAGAAATTGTTGATTTTTTAAAAGAAAATAACCAATATATTATATTAGTAAAGTATAGTAGTCACTTTGGTACCTCTTTTATCATAAAATATGATATTACGGAAAATAATTCACATACATTTTGCATAGAAAAAATTACAACTTTATAGGGGGAGTATTATGTCAAAAAGAAAAGATTTGAATAGAAATAAAAAGAATACTAAGAAAAGAGCTGTTTGGTGGATTTTAGGAATACTTTTCATTTTGATTTTATCATTTGTAGGAGGATATAATATTAGAAATAATCGTCTATATCAAGTGCTTATCAAAGATGAAAGTAAAGTTGCTACTATTTTTTATAAACAACCTTATATGCTTTTATGGAATAAGACATTAGGATTTATTAGGGAAAATAAAGATAGTGTGGTATTTGCAAGTGATAATTATAAAATAACTATACCAAGTGATAAAATTTCTAAATATTATCATATGAATTTAGATTTGGAAAAAGGTAATTATCAAGGATTTGAGGAAGCTATTGTTTATGATTTTAATCTTCAAAATTTTTCTGACTTATATGCAGTTAGTGATATTTCAGTAAAATTGCCTGAGGAACTTAAACAAAAAGATAGAATAGATGTATATGGAATAGAAAATGATGAGTTAAAAATTTATAAAAAAGCTTTGGCTGTTGATGAGGAAGGATTTATTTCATTTCCAATTGGAGATTATCAGAGTTATGCTTTGGTTTATGTTCCATTGGAAAATATTGAATTTACTTCAAATGAAATCACATTAAAGAATAAAGAAAGTATTTCTTTAGAAATGAGAACCATTCCTGAGAATGCTACTTTAGATAAAATTGAATTTGAATATGATACAGAGGCTCTTGTTATTTCATCAGATGGGGTTTTAACTGCTAAAAAAGCAGGAGAATTTATTGTAAAGATAAAAAATATGACAGAAGCGCAGGAAATAAAGGTGGTAGTATTACCAGCTTTAGAAAATATAAAAGTGGATAAAAATAACATTGTATTAAAGCAAGGAAATACTTCTACAATAAGTGTTCGTATAGAACCAGTAGATGCAGTTGATCAAGAGATTAAATTTGAAAGTTTAGATGAAAATATTGCAACTGTAGATGATAATGGTATGATTACTGCAAAAAATGTTGGAAATTGCGAAATTAAAATAAGTGCTGTTGCTAATGAAGAAATTTATACGTTAGTGCAAGTAACGGTAGAAGAAAGAGCAGAAGAAACAACTGAAAATGGAGTGACAGAATTAACTTATATTAAAGGTGTTTTAATTGCTAATAAACAATATGCATTGCCATCTACTTATAATCCAGGTGTAGATCCTACTGCCTTGGCAGCATATTATCAAATGAAAGAAGCAGCTGGATTAGAAGGGTTTAGTTTGCCGATTATTTCAGGTTTTCGCTCTTATGAAACCCAAAAAGGATTATATCAAAGATATGTGAATAATTATGGACAAGCAGCAGCAGATAGATTTTCTGCTATGCCTGGAAAATCAGAGCACCAAACTGGTTTAGCTTTTGATTTAGGCTGGGTAGATGATAGTTATGGTACAACTGCAGAAGGAAAATGGCTAGCCGAGAATTGTTATAAATATGGCTTTATTATAAGATATCCTGAGGGAAAAGAAGAAATTACTGGATATATGTATGAGCCATGGCATGTTCGCTATCTAGGAAATCCATTAGCAACGGACGTTTATAACAGCGGTTTGTGTTTAGAAGAATATTTAGGAATTTAGTAAACAAAAGAGTACTTTTTAGGAGTACTCTTTACTATTTAAAAAAATTTACAAAAAATAAAAAAATATTGAAAAAAGTGTTGACAAAGGGGAAAAAAAGTGGTAACATATTGCAAGTCGCAACGAGATGAAAGATTGTCAATAAAGTAAAAGAAAAAAAGTTATAAAAAAAAGAAAAAAAGTATTGACAAAAGTAATCGAATTGTGTTATACTAAAAACGTTCACACGGAGTGTGAA
>CALXBS010000002.1 GCA_944386605.1 uncultured Clostridia bacterium
AATTACTTGATGTTTTAAGTTTTCTCATTACTCAATGACTTTTTGTTACAAAAATATTTCTTTATGTTTTTAACCTGCGTTTAAGTTGACTTTCGATGTCTGAATATGCTATAATCTTTATTATCGTAAGAATGTTTATAACCTTTTAGCTCAAACCAAACATTAAGGAGGATTCTGTATGGAACGGAATGAGTTGGCTTTTGTATTAAAGCAAAATCAGTATTTAGAAGGGGGAACCAAAGAAGCTTGTGTTAAAGTAAGAGAATTCTTACATTACGTAACAGATCCAGAAAACCAAATTCATTCAGAACTTTCTTGTGTAACCGCTGATGAATTTATGGAAGCAGTAAAAACACTTATAGCATTTGCTTTTAGTCAGGATGATACTATTCCTGAGAAATGGCAATGCGACACCGATTGTCATTTAACTTCCAATATTTTATGTCCTGGTGAATGTAATATTGATAAGAACTCTGATAAGGTATGTCCATTTTTTATGGATGAAGTTTTTATCTAAGATTAGACTGCAGTGGCTGTAATAAAACATCTACTGCAGTCTATATTTATGTAATAAATCTATTGTAAAACTTGTTTTAACAACTTAGTATAAAACTTTTCTATAGATTGCTATTTATTAGGCTTTTTTGACATTTTTACCATTTATATGGTATAATAATTAGTATGTGAATAGGAACACATTTCAAAATTTTGAAAGGAGCTTTTTTAATATGCAAATGAGCAAAGAATGTTTTTTATCCTATCTAAAAGAAGGAGCTACTACTTGGGACTTATTTGAAATACTACAAGTGGATACAGAATTAGAATTACGTGAAATTTTAAAAAGCATTTTTGATGGATATACACCAGAATACGTTTCCTATCTTGATCAGATCAATTTAAATAATTATTCCTATTCTAGGTTGCACATTTCTCCTCCTATGACTATTTCCTTGTTAGAATCTTTAATTGAGGAAAAGAAAATGTCTAAAATCGCTATCATGCGGATATTTGGTATTACCAATCCTACAACACTTTATACAAGAATGAAGCGACTATTTCAAAAAGAGTGCGGGATTAAAAAATACCAATTATTAAAAAGGAAGATGAGTCATAATACAACCACTTGTGCAATTGTTAAATTGTAATCTAAATTTTCTTGATAAAGAGGCAAAATAAGGGGAGTGTTCTATATAAGAAGAGAGGTGATTTTTCACCTCTCTTTCTCTATGTTCATTTATACATTTAGCTATTTTTATTTATCTAATTTTACTAATATTTACTGATAGATTGCTTTTTCTTTGTTTTCAACTACCCCTTTGGTAATAATACATTTTTTAATTGCTTTATTAGATGGTACATCAAACATAGAATCCATCATAACGCTTTCCATAATTGATCTTAAACCTCTTGCACCTGTTTTTCTAGTAATGGCTAGATCAACAATTTCTTCTAAAGCTTCTTTTTCAATTTCTAAATCTACATTATCCATTTTAAATAATTTAATGTATTGTTTGATAAGGGCATTTTTAGGTTTGGATAATATTTGAATCAAAGCCTCTTTATCTAATAGGTTTAATGAGGTTATAATTGGTAAACGACCTACAAGTTCCGGTATTAAACCATATTTTACAATATCATTAGGTTCTACCTGTGAGAAAACTTTTCCAACATCAATATCCTTTTTAGGCTCTACTTTGGCACCAAATCCCATTGTCTTGGTAGCTGTTCTAGAAGCTATAATTTTTTCTAGGCCATCAAAAGCACCACCACATATAAATAGAATATTGGTTGTATCTATTTTTAAGAATTCTTGTTGAGGATGTTTTCTACCACCTTGTGGAGGTACATTTGCTACGGTTCCTTCTATAATTTTTAATAATGCTTGTTGCACACCTTCTCCACTAACATCACGTGTAATAGATGGATTTTCTGATTTCCTAGATATCTTATCTAATTCATCTATATAGATAATTCCTTTTTCTGCTTTTTTAATATCATAATCAGCAGCTTGAATTAGTCGTAGTAAAATGTTTTCTACATCTTCTCCAACATACCCAGCTTCTGTTAAAGTGGTGGCGTCTGCAATTGCAAAAGGCACGTGTAATATTTTAGCTAATGTCTGTGCAAGTAATGTTTTACCACATCCTGTTGGCCCTAATAATAAAATATTACTTTTTTGGATTTCTACATCATCTAATTTATCCATATTTCGTATTCTTTTATAATGATTATATACGGCTACAGATAATACTTTTTTAGCTTCTTCTTGACCAATTACATATTCATCTAATACTTTCTTTATATTTTTAGGAGAAGGAAGTTCTTCATTTTCTAATAATTCTTTATGATTTCCTTCTACTTCTTCATTAATATCAATATCATTGATAATCTTATGGCAAGTTTCTATACATTCATCGCATATAAAGATTCCATTTGGCCCTTCAATTAATTTATTTACTTCTTGGCGTAATCTTCCACAAAAAGAACAAAAAATGTGATCTGTTGGTAAGTTATAAGAAATTTCATCACTTTTCTTTTTACTCATAGATTTATTTCTCCTTATTAATATGATTAATACTATCCATTACATCATCAATTAAACCATATTCTTTTGCTTCTATAGCAGATAAGAAGTTATCTCTATCGGTATCTTTTTCAATGATTTCTAATGGTTTTCCTGTTCTTTCACTTAGTATTTTATTTAAATTTTCTTTTACTTTTAATAAGTATTCAGTGTGAATTTTAATATCACTTGCTTGACCTTGTACTCCACCTAATGGTTGATGAATCATTATAGTAGAATTTGGTAAAGCAAATCTTTTTCCTTTAGTTCCAGCTGCAAGTAAAAATGCACCCATACTAGCTGCCATTCCTACGCAAATAGTACTTACATCTGATTTAATGTATTGCATTGTATCATAGATTCCCATACCCGCTGTTACACTTCCACCTGGGCTATTGATATAAATAAAGATATCTTTTCCTGGATCTTCTGCATCTAGGAATAATAATTGTGCAATTACTAAAGAGGCAGTAACATCATTTACCTCATCAGCTAAAAAGATAATTCTTTCCTTTAAAAGTCTTGAATATATATCATAAGATCTTTCGCCTTTACTGGTTTGTTCTATAACCATAGGAACTAACCCACCTGCATTTTTTATCATATGATAACCTCCTTTATATTTATATAATTTACTTTTCAATTGCATTTTCTACAAGAATTGCAATAACTTTATCTTGTTTTAATTTATGAGTCATATAATGTCTAATATTAGGATTTGATTTTAAAGATTCTGGATCGCTATCTTTTCCATATTGTTTTGCAAGCTCATCTATTCTTTCATCAATTTCCTTATCTTCAACATTTATATTCTCCATTTTTTCAATTACTTCTAAACCTAATTGAATTTTAACATTTTTTTCTGCATTTGGCTTTAAATTTGCTTTAAAATCATCTACAGTTGTATTCATATAACTGCAATATTGCTCTAAGCTTAGTCCTTGATAAGCTAAATTTGTAGAAAATTCTTCTACCATCTTTTCAATTTCATCTTCAATCATAGCTTCAGGTATCGTTACTTCTACATTTTCTACTAGTTTATCTAAAACTCTGCTTTCTTTTACTCTTTGAGCATTTTCTTCTTTTTCTTGTTTTAATTTCTTTTCAATGTCTTTTTTATAATCTGCTAAATTTTCAAATTCAGAAACATCTTTTGCAAATTCATCATCTAATTCTGGTAATATTTTAGCTTTAATACTAATTAATTTTACTTTAAATGTAGCTTCTTTTCCAGCTAATTCTTCTGCATGGTATTCCTTAGGGAAAGTTACTTTAATTTCTCTTTCTTCCCCAATATTCATTCCAATTAATTGTTCTTCAAATCCAGGAATAAATTGGCCACTTCCTATTGTTAGTTCAAAGTTTTCTCCTTTTCCACCTTCAAAAGCTACTCCATCTAAAAATCCTTCAAAATCAATAGTAGAAATATCTTTATCTGCTAAAGCTCTATCTTCTACACTAACAATTCTTGCATTTCTATCTCTAACATCATTTAATCTATTTTCTACATCTTTTTTAGTTACTTTTGTATCACTTTTTTCTACTTCAAGACCTTTATATTCTTTTACAGTTGCTTCTGGTTTTACGAAAAATGTAACAGTATATATAAAATCTTGATCTTTTCCAATTTGTTTTACATCTAATTCTGGTTTTGATACTACTTCTAATTCTTTTTCTTCAATTGCTTTTTTAAATTCATCATCTACGGTATCTTCAATAACAGTTCCATATAAACTTTCTTCTCCGTAATATTTTTCTACAACATTTCTTGGTACTTTTCCATTTCTAAATCCTGGTACCTTAAAGTTTTTTGCATTCTTTACAAATGCTTTGTCTAAAGCTTTCTTAAACTCATCTTTAGGCATTGTAAATTCTAATACTACTTTTGAATTTTCTTGTTTTTCTACTTTTACATTCATTTTAAATTCCTCCAATATCTTTCTGTTTGTTGATTTAACTATTATATTATACCATAAATATGGAATATTTCAACCTATTTTTATAGAATTAGTGTAAAGTTATAAGATTATCTTTGTTATAGAGATTCTTTTTTAATATTTCTTTATATGTAGATCACAAATAATGTCTTTTATATATTTATAATAAGATACCATTTCCTACTTAATTTGTTTTGTTTGATGGCGTTATTTGTACATAACAAATATTATACTTTATTGCTTTATTGTTTTTTTACCTTCTCCTCACTTGTTCAATAAAAAAACTGGTAATTTTCTTCTTACCAGTTCTCTTATTTTCATTTATTATTTTATTTATCTATCAGATAATCCCTTATTACTTTATACATCCAACCTGATGAACCTGTATACCAAGTCCACCCTCCTCTTCCAGCATGTTCAGCATTAGAATAAATATCTGCGGCAACTACATATGGTTCTACCATGTATTTATCTGCCTTCTCTTTTGTGTCGGAATGATAAATAGGATTTACAAATTTTAAAATTTCAATTCCTTTTTCATCTTGCCCTAATTCAAAATACGCTTTAGCAAGCCAAATAGCTGCATGGGTATATTGTCCCCCATTTTCTCTAATACCAGGAACATACGCTTTTATATAGCCTGGATTTAATTTTGGATGATCAAATGCTGGGTATAATAATCTTACCAACATATTATCTTTATCTACCAGATATTTTTCAACTGCTTTTAAAGCCATTTCTAGCTCTGATTTCAAGTCTGGATATTCTTTTAATGCAATAACTGCCCAAGCTTGTGAAATAAGGTCAATTTTACATTCTTTATTAGAATAAGCGCCTAGTATTTCTCCATTTTCAAAAAAAGCTCTAACAAAATGGTCTACATTCCAAGCATAATCAATTACACTATGTTTTAAAATATGCCTATATTTCTCACATTTTTTTGCCATCTCTTCGTCTTTTTGGATATTGGCTATTTGTACAAAGCGTTTTAAAACATCCATCATAAAGAAAGTTAACCAAACAGATTCTCCACGAATATTGCTAAATCCATCATTCCAGTCTCCATCCCCTATTTCTAGCAATCCATTTTCATTACTTCTTCTAGAAAGTCCATAATTAATTGCAAGTTTTGCATGTTCATATATACTTGCCTCTTTATCAATTGTATGATAAAGAGCATATACTTCTCTTTCATTTCCCATTGGTTTATCTTCTAAAAATTTTGTTTTTACATCTAATATTTCCTCATCTTGTGTTTTTGCTATATATTCTGATAAAACATATGGAAGCCATAAATAATCATCACTAAAATAAGTTCGAATACCAGAATTATTATGTTCATGCCACCAGTGTAAAACATCCCCTTTTTCAAATTGTTTACTTGCATTCATAATAATTTGATCACGGGTCATTTCTGGATGATGATCAATTAAAGCTAAGCTATCTTGTAATTGATCTCTATAACCAAACGCCCCTCCACACTGATAAAAAGCAGTTCTTGCAAAAATCCTACAGACAATTGTTTGGTATAATAACCACCCATTTGCCATGATCTCAATATAAGGGCTTTCCAAAGAATATTGATTCTTAACCATTTCTTTCCAATATGTTTTGGTTAATTCATATTCTTGATCCACTTGTTCTATTGTTTTATATTTTTCTTTTATTTTTTCAATATAATTTACTTCATCTACTCCTATTTCATATGCTCCAAATAAAATTGCATAGTTTTCTACTGAATTTCCTATTAATTTTGTTTTTATCTTTACAGAATAAGTATCAGGATCAAATTCTATACTTGTATTCTCAGTATTTCCTACTACCGTTAAAAATACAATACAATTAGGAAACTCCCTATTATATGGATTTCTTAAATACAATATTCCATCTTTTTCTTTGCAAAGAATATATTGTATATTCGTTTCTTTAGTAACCCCTAATACGGGATCTAATTGGTATTTAATTTCTGTTTCTTTTTCATCACAAGTATCATTTTGTAAACGAATTTTTTGTATTTTAATCGGATCCTCTTTATGAATAAAAATATCCATCTGCTTATGAATTCCATTCTCTTCTTGCAATACTTTGGTATATCCAAATCCATAAACTAGATTATAATCTTTATCATAAATCCCTTCAAATTTTTCACCTGGCTCAAAACTAATCCAATCATTACACCAATTGGTTAGTTTAAATCCTTGGCTATTTTTAAAATAGGTATACACGGTACCATAGCTAGATACTACAGTACCAAACCTTTTATTTGCCATTACATTGCTCCAAGGAAGCGGTGTATTCGTATTTAAAATATGATATTCATCGCCATCTTGTGTAAATCCGCCATATGAATTAAAGGCAATATATTTCATAGATTCTAAACTATACTTACTCAAACCTTCTCCTCCTTTACATTAGGATTTGTTTTTTTCTGTTCTAAAAGTTCTAATGCACTTTCCTCACTTTTACTATCATTTACTTCAAAACATAAAAACTCTGAAATATCTTGAATATATCTTCTTGATAAGAAAGTAAGTAAAGTAACTTCTTGTTTTGTTAAAGCAGTAATATTTAAAATATATATGTTTCCTTTACTTTGTTCCATATAAACTGCTCTATCTAGTCTTGTCTTTACATAGGTATAAACAGGACCGTTTTGTTTTTGTGGTTCATTTATTAGTATAATTACATCTATGTCTATTTTTCTATTTTTAACGTAATCCATAAAGTTTATCACTTCATTAATAATGCCTGCATCTTCAATTTTATTAATATGTACTAAAATAATCGGTAAATCACCAGAAATAGAATATTTCCAAAGTAGAGATTGATCAAAAGTTTCATTCCAAAATACTTCATCTTCCTGTACAGGCTTTTTAATAAGTGCATCTTTAATAATATTATTATATACTTCTGCACGTGTTGGTTCTAATTTTAAATACCTTGCTACAACACTATTTAATTCTGTTGTCAATTTATATTGATCCTCTATTCCATCTTTATCTAAATTGATAACTGCATTTGAAATCTTATATTTATTATCTGCGGCACCTAGAATGTAATAGAATTCTTGCCTTTCATAAGGTTCTAAAATGATATTGGCACGATAAGAAAGTACTGGCCATAATGGATACTGAACAATATTTTCATCATATGCATGCTCATCATTTTTATATAGCTTTTGCTTTTCCGTCTCTACTTCTTTTTCTAAGTCTATTCCTACTAATTTTGAATATACATACAAAGGCTCATCATTTTCGTTTTTCTTTCTTTTGCTTGCTATCAAAACATCTAAATCCTTATGATAAGTAGTTTCAATTTGTAAATTACTAAAAGATGGATGAACGACATTTGTCATGTAATCGGTCATCGCAGGTTCCATATAGGTATTAATAACTACTTCCCTTTTTTGGTTACTATTATTATAAACACTTACCTTTTTGATCTCTGCATTAAATTCTGGAGAAATAAAAATGGTTGTATTAACTTCTAGAGCACCCGCTATAATCTCACATTTGATATCATTAAGAGAACTAACCCATTTACATTTTTGTGTATTTTGATTAAATTTACTATGAATATTACAATCTGTTACTGAAATAGTATTACCAGTCGTTCTATCTGTTAAGTAAATATAGTTTCCTGTATTTTCTAAATCTGTGTAACGTTGTCTATTTAAAATTTTATCTTTATATTTTAAAAAACTTGCTCCATTATTAGTAATCATCGTTGTTAAATTAGAACCTTTTAAAAATGCAATATTTAATTTATAACTTGCATCGTTTGGTGTAATATACTTTTTATCTGCATATGTATAACTAACATACGTTGTATATTTTTGATAATCATTTTGTTTAAAGATATTTTCTCTTACCTTTATCGTTTTCTTCTTAATATTTGCTTCTAAGATTTCTCTTTCTTTTAACAATATCTCACATGCTTTAATACTTGGATTCGTGTGAAATCTATCTTTAATAATGTCATGATTAAAATAATTATTAATTGCAGTTAGTATCATTCCTTGATGATGTGCCATATAAGTTTTTATAATTTCATGATTCATACTTTCATGTAAGTGTTCTTTTGTAAAATCAATTGATTCATAAAAACCATAAGAAGAATAAAGCCCCATTTTTTTCATTCTTTTTAAATTTTGATATACTTCTGTAGGTGCTACCTCTAACATTAAAATAGAAGCATAAGGTGCTACAACAAGTTCATTATTTAGCCCTCTTTTTAATCCTAACCAAGGAATTCCAAATGCTTTATACTGATAGTTTAATTCATCATCTTTTACAGCAAAAGCAGATTCTGATATTCCCCAAGGTACTTCATTTATTTTTGCATATTTTAACTGACTATATTTTGTAAAAAACAACGATTGATCAATTAATGTATGCTCATAAGATCTCATAAATAAATTTGGCATAAAATATTCAAAAGCAGTTCCACTCCATGAAAGTAGTCCTTTATAACGATCAAATCCAACAAAATTTCTTCCTAAAGCAAACCAATGCTTAGAAGTAATCTGTCTTGTAGAAATGGCAATTAAACTTGTTGTTCTACTTTCTGACATTAACATATCGTAATAACTATCCACTAATTCTCCATCTTCTACTGAATAACCAATAGAAAACAAATTACGAGATGAATTATATAGTACCGTATAATCAACCGCTTCTATAATATGATTTGTAATGTCTAATAAGCCATCAATTCTTTCCTGATATTCTACTGAAAAGTTTTCTTTGCTATAGGTCTTATCTTTTTTCAAATCCTCTAAAAATTCTTTTGCTATATAAAGACAAGTAATAAAATTACCACTATCTACAGTTGATACAAACCTTGGTCTTAAAGGTTCTAATGTTTTAATATTATACCAATTATATAAATGACCATTCCAAGTTTCTAACTTTTCAATAGTATTATAAATATTTTCTAATCTTGTAATCATATCGGATTTAGAAATAAAATTTAAATCATACGCATTGATAATAGATAAAATTCCAAATCCTATATTGGTAGAAGAAGTCCTATTGACAATTTTATTTCTTCTATTTTCTTGAAAATTATCGGTTGGTAAATAATTGTTAGCAGGACTCATCATAATATCAAAAAAGGCCCATGTACGTTTTGCAACTTCCAAAATCTCCTCTTTTTGATCTTTTTCCAAGTCTTTTATCCTTCCAACCAAATGATCTTTCCCTAATAAATAAGCAAACATTGGTGCAATGATATAAAAAATAGCTACAAAATATTTAAAATTAAATAAAACAATTTCTCTTGTATTGGTAGCTTGTGGACAGATTAGTAAAAATAATCCGATAACTACATTAATCCACATATTAGAATAATAATAAGATAATGTGCTTTTTGAAGATTTTTGTAACATTTCTCCTGTCGTCCACTGTAACAATTTCCTTTTTGAGATGATCATTCTATAAATAGATAAAGTAAATGCACTAAGACAAGTATATGCTGAATATGGTACTGTAATAAAGTCAAAACACATGGTAAGTAAAGTAGCACTAACTCCATGAATAATTGGAATATATTGCAATTCTTTTTTATACCTTACTTTACCAAATATAAGCATGTCAATAATAGACAATAAATGTCCAAAATTTAATGCTACAAAAGAAAGTAATGTTGTCACAATAAATGCATTATTGGATACAAACATAGATAAAATGATTGCTATCACAATCGATACATTTAATAATGGTCTTCTAATATTATCTAGTATCTTCCATTTGGATAGCAAATTTAATTTTGATTTTGGACTAAGTAACCAACGTATAATTTGCATATCTCCTCTATACCATCGATGATTTCTTTTCATATAAGCAATATAATTAGTTGGAAAACCGTCTTGTAATTCAATATCAGAGGCAAGCCCTACTTTCATAAAGCAACCTTCTAATAAATCATGACTTAATACTAGATTTTCCGGAATTTCTTTTGCTAATAATTCTTCAAATAACCTAATATCATAAATTCCTTTTCCACAAAAAATCGCTTCTTGGAAAACATCTTGATATAAATTAGAAATTGCGTTTGTATAAATATCTAAGCCACCAACACCACCGAATATTTTAGAGAAAATACTCTTATTAGCTGCTTCTATATCTAAACCAATAGATGGTTGTATCAAACCATAACCTTTTTTAACAAACTTTTTATTTTTCGATAATACTGGTTGATTTAGTGGATGTGCAATAATTGCAACTAATTCTTTAGCAGTATTTAAAGATAACTCACTATCTTCATCTAGTGTTATTGCATATTTTGCTGGAATGATATCATCATAAGTAAGATACATAATTTTATCTATTTCTTCTTTACTTAATTTTCCAAGAATCAGTTTATTAAACTGAGAAAGTGCGCCTCTTTTTCTTTCCCATCCCATATAACATTTTTCGCCTTTGGAATAAACACGTTTTCGGTAAATAAAATTAAAAATTTTATGCTCAGAATCATATTTTTCATTTAATTCATCTAGTCTTGCTTTAGCATAAGAAACAATTCTTTTATCAATTTCTAAAAATTCCTTATCACTAGAGATACAGTCCCCTAGTAACATATAATACATATTCTCTGTACGATTAGATAAATAGGTTACTTCCATTTTATGAATCATTTCATCTAGTTTTTCAATAGAGGAAATAATTGTTGGCATGACAACATAAGTAGGATACTTTTTATCCACCGTTTTATCAAAATCAAATCTAGGAAGTGCCTTAGGAGATACTAATTTTTGCGTAATATTTGATACCAATTTATCCGCTATTTCTAATGAAAATCCAAAACCAATGACATAGAATATAACATCTAATATTGTATTTTCAGTATGAATAAACTTTCCACCAACAAAATAAGTAATTATAGTAGCAATTAATACTAAAGTAAAAATATAAACAAATGGTAAAGCAGGTTTTATTACTTTATAAAAAATCTTATCTGCAAGATCCGATTTTCCAAGTTCCTGTTTTAACAAACATTTCTCTTCATCTACCAAAAAGAAACCTACATGTTTTTTATATTTAATAGAACACTCAACCGCTTTTTTAGCGACATATGCTTCTGAAAGATTGTATTTTTTAGCAAGTGAAATAATATACTTTCTATATCTTTCTTTTGTTTTATAATCACATTTTTTAAACTCATTGGTATAATCTTTCTTTAACGTATCATCAATTTTATTTACTTTTTCAAAAATTTCTCTAAAATTTAATCCCTGCAATTGTTTATATGCTAAAATTGCTCTTCCAATGTAATCCGTTGTCTTTGCAATTTCCATATGCTCTTTTACAATTGCTTCCTCTACCGTAAATCCTATTTTATCAGCTTCCTCTGTTAAAATATTAAAATAGGTTTGCCCCTTTGCTCCAAGTTCTTTTAAACGATAAGCCAAATATTCTACCAAAGCTGTATTAGTCGTTTTAATTTTCGTATTATCATATAACCCAGAAATATTAAATCCTCTAAAGAATTTAAAATCATTATATAATTCTTTTACCATTTTATTCTCAGATAAATGATTATGAGATAATAACTTTTCTACATCTATTTTCTTCATCTGAGAATTTGAGATATTTAAACAAATTCTAGCAATAAATTTTAGTAATGCAATTTTTAACATTAAAACAAATAAGTCTAATTCTTCTGAAGTTAAATAGGATACTTTTTGGTATTCATGCAAACAATTATAAATCAGATTTCTATCCACATAACCTGTATTTTTTTCTATTAACTCATAAGCAAGTAAATAGATACGAATACTTTTATTTCCATCACTTGTTTGAACCAGTGTAAACTTTTTATGTTTTAAATCATGACTACATTTTTTGATTTCTTCATATTGTTGTTCTATAATGTACATATTATCTAAAATCCACTGACCAGCGGAATGAATTTGTAATTTCATATCATAAGATTTTTCTAATATTTTGTATGTTTTTAGTATGATTTTATAATTCTTATCTGCTTCGTTAAAAACCGTACTTAATGAACTTTTCATCTTCTATATCCAACCTTTCTTATATATTTTATCCTATACACCACGATTATATAATAAAAAGGATTAATTTGCAACACGAAAAAAATATATTTAACGCAATTTTTGTCTTTTAATATAGTATATGTCGATTTATTATTTTTAATAAATTTTAGCAAATGAAAAAGATCAAAAAAAGAGTAAAGCCATATATAAACTTTACCCTTTCTTTTTATTACTTTTTAATAGATCTATATCTTAATGTTGGATCTAATATTTTCTTTCTTAATCTAATATTTTCTGGTGTAATCTCTACTAGTTCATCGTCTCCAATAAATTCTAATGATTGCTCTAAGCTCATTTTCTTTGGTGGTACTAATTTTAAAGCATCATCACTTCCAGAAGCTCTTGTATTAGTTAAATGTTTTTCTTTGCAAACATTTACTGTTAAATCATCACTTCTAGAATTTTCACCAACAATCATACCAGCATATACTAATGTACCAGGAGTAATAAATAAAGTAGATCTTTCTTGCGCTTGGAACAATCCATAACCAGTTGCCTTTCCTTGTTCGAATGCAATAACTGCTCCTCTTTGTCTTGTTTCCATATCTCCTTTGTATGGAGCATATCCAGCAAAAGTATGGTTCATAATACCATTTCCTTTTGTATCAGTTAAAAATTCTCCTCTATAGCCAATTAAACCACGAGATGGAATTTTAAATTCTAGTCTGCTATATCCGGCCTGAGAATTAGAGGCTGACATGTTAGTCATCTCACCTTTTCTTAAGCCGATTTTTTCCATAACTACTCCAACACACTCTTCTGGAACATCAATTACCAAATCTTCCATTGGTTCACATTTTACTCCATCGATTGTTTTAAAAATTACCTTTGGACGAGATACTAAAAGCTCAAATCCTTCTCTTCTCATATTTTCAATTAAAATAGATAAGTGTAATTCTCCTCTACCAGATACAATGAAACTATCTGCGCTATCCCCATCCTCTACTCTTAAAGAAACATTTTTTTCTAGCTCTTTATATAGTCTATCTCTTAAATGTCTTGATGTAACAAATTTTCCTTCTTTTCCAGCAAAAGGACCATTATTAACGCTAAATGTCATTGAAACAGTAGGTTCATCAATATCTACAAAATCTATTTTTTCAGGATGTTCTATATCGGTAATTGTCTCTCCGATTTCAATCCCCTCTACTCCAGTAATAGCAATAATATCTCCACAATAAGCTTCTGGTACTTCCACACGATTTAATCCAGAATAAGTATATAATTTTCCAATTTTCATATTTTGAATACTGCCATCTTTTTTACAAATTGCTATTTGAGAACCATTGGTAATTTTTCCTCTTTCAATTCTTCCGATTGCAATTCTTCCTGTATATTCATCATAATCTATATTAGAAACAAGTAATTGCAAAGGATCTTCTTGATTTCCTGCTGGTTCAGGAATGGTTTGAATAATTGTTTCAAATAATGGTTCTAAATCTTTATCTGGATCTTCTAAATGTAACTTTGCAAATCCATTTTTAGCAGACGCATATACTACTTTAAAATCTAACTGCTCATCAGTTGCATTTAAGTCCATAAATAGCTCTAATACTTCATCTACTACTTCTAAAGGTCTAGCACCTGGTCTATCGATTTTATTGATAACAACAATTGGTACTAAATTTAAAGCAAGTGCCTTACTTAGCACAAATCTTGTTTGTGGCATTGCTCCGTCAAAAGCGTCTACAACTAAAATAACGCCATCTACCATTTTTAATACACGTTCTACTTCTCCACCAAAGTCAGCATGTCCTGGTGTATCTACAATGTTAATTTTGATATCTTTATACTTAATCGCTGTATTTTTTGATAATATTGTAATGCCTCTTTCCTTTTCTATTTCATTAGAATCCATTACTCTTTCAGCAACTTGCTCATTTTCTCTAAAAGTTCCACTTTGTCTTAAAAGTGCGTCTACAAGAGTGGTTTTACCATGATCAACATGCGCAATAATTGCTACATTTCTTAAGTTTTTCATTTTATAACTTCCTTTCTTTTCATTTATCCATCAAAATATAACTTATCCAAAATCATTTATTTTCATATAACACCGAAATATTATAGCATTACTTGTCATAAAAGTCAAATTTTTCGCTCTTAATCCGAAAAAATTTGGTTTAAAATTTTAAAGTCAGAAATTAATCTTTCCCTTTGCTCTGTATCAATTTCTTCCCACTTGTTTTTATAGCTTCTTTCTAAAAAATTATTTAACTCCATAATGGTAAGTCTTCCCTGTTTAGTTAAAGATACATCCACAACTCTTTCATCAAATTTTTTTCTTAGCCTTAAGGTATATCCTTTCTTTTCTAATCTTTTACACTGCGCAGACATATTCCCCGTATCCATACTCATAAGCTCACTTAGTTCGCCAATATTTAAACTCCCCTCTTCAAATAACACTGCTAGTATTTGGTATTGCAAATAGGTAATTTGATGTTTATAGCAAAGTGGTCTTAATGTCTCCATAATGCTATTCTCTAATTTTCTATTTAATTTATCAATGGTATTTTTATATGTAATAAAATTCATATGTTCCCTCCTAAAAATAGTAATGTTTCCTTACTATTATATGTACTTAACATATTATATATTTTATATATTAATTTGTCAATACTTTCCCATAACAAAGCTCTACAAATTTGAGTATATCTGCATTCTATGGTATAATATAAATAGGTAAATGTTTTTTATACCTAATAATAATTTAAAGGAGGGTCAATTAAATGATGATCCAGAAAATCAGAGAAACAAAGCAGCAGGTAAACGAGCTTCAAAAGCGGGGTTACGTAGTAACTCGCAAAAGATTTTTCACAAAAACTGCCGTATTCCGACTGGAACAGGCAGGCAAGTGCGATATTGCACTTGTAAAGGAAGACTTTCCGATATTCGGAATGCTCTTCGTACACTAATAGGAGGCCTTCGGGCCTTCCTTTTTGGGCTTAAAAAAAGTGGCTATTTTAACCACTTTATTCTTTATATTTCCTCTTTTAACTGATAAATTTTATCTAATAATTCTTGCGAAAACTGCTCCAATTTTTCTTTATCCTTTACAATTTCTTTTGTTACATAAATGGGTTCCCCATAAATCACATTTACTTTTGAAAATAATTTTACATTTTTAGTAATATACACAGGTACAATAGGAACATTTGCCTTGTATGCAATATAGGCTGCGCCAACTTTAGCAACTCCTCTTTCCTCTTCTTTTTTAATTCTTCTTCCTTCTGGAAATATCAAAAGCTTACAACTTTCTTTATTTTTAAATAAATTAATTGCATGTAAGATACTTTTAATATCTTTTTCACCTCGATGAATTGGAAAAATATTACATTTTTTAAATAAATAGCCTACCAGTTTTATTTTAAATAATTCTGCTTTTGCCATCACACAAATGTTTTTTGTCTTAGCATAAATCCATGTTGGTTCTAATGTATTAGAATGATTTGGACAAATTAAGCAACTAGATAATTTTTCCTCCTGCTCTTTATGAGTAAACTTTACATGATATAAAATATGGCAAAACAAAATATTCATTACCCATTTTATAAAAGAAATCATCATAGATTCACTCTCTTCTTTAACATATCAATTACCATATCAACGGTTTCATCATTTGTAAGCGGAGTCGTATCAATTTCTATTGCGTCCTCTGTTTTCTTTAGAGGAGACTCTTTTCTAGTGGAATCTTGTAAATCTCTTTTTGCAAGTTCATTTTTTACTTCATCAAACTCCTTAAATTCTCCTTTTTTAGCTAAGTCTCTTTGTCTTCTTCTTGTTCTAATCTCTATTGTTGCCACCAAAAAGATTTTTAAAGTAGCATTTGGAAAAACAACACTTCCAATATCTCTACCCTCTAAAACGACATTTTGACTCTCTCCCATTTTTCTTTGTAAATCTACTAGTTTATTTCTAACCAAAGCAAATTTAGAAATATCAGAAGCCGCCATACTCACCTCAGAAGTACGTATTTTTTGTGTAACATCTTCACCATTTAAAAATACTTTTGTCTCTTGATTTTGTGCTTCTAATCTTACTTCTACCTTATCTATATTTTCTTTTACAGTTTCCTCATTCATTTCCAAATGATTTTCTAAAAAATAAAGACCTGTTGCACGATACATAGCACCCGTATCAATGTACAATATATTTAATTTTTTGGCAATTCCTTTGGCTAAAACAGATTTCCCTGTAGCAGCACAACCATCAATTGCAATAACAAAATTTTCCCTTAAGTTTTCCATGAATCTTTCTCTCCCCTCTTTATTTTTCTTAAAAATTATGATATCATAGTTGTTAGTATTTGTAAAGTCATTTTTATAGAAAGGTTGTGAAGTTTTAATGGGAAAAGATTTGGAAATATTTGATAACAAAATTATTATTCTTTATATTATTGGAAATAATTCTAAACCTTTGTCCATAGCACAAATTGCTAAGTATTGTGAAGATTTTGAAGATATTACTTATTTTGATATTTGTGCCTATACAGAGTCTTTGACAAAAAGTAATTATATCAAGACCTTCTATGAAGATGGAAATCAGCTGTATAAGATCACAGATGATGGCTTGTCTATTCTTCAAGAATTATTAGAATTAATACCAGGAGTGAATTTATATACGATCAAAAAAATGATTCAAAAAAATATGGTAAAAGTAAAAACAGACTATGCTATTGATACCATGATTCTTCCTATTAAAGCAGAAGAATTTAAGGTTTCCTGCTATATTAAAGATGGGATTGATGAACTTGTAAACATCACCTTATATGCTGGTAATAAAGAGCAAGCAAAAAATATTGCTAAAAATTGGAATCAAAACGCCGAAACGATTTATTCGAAATTGTTAGAAATGATGACAAAAGAGGATTAGTTTGACTTCCTCTTTTCATTATGATATAATTTTTGTTAATTTTAGTATAATTATGTTAGGGAGTGTATTTTATGTTAGATATTAAATATATAAGAGAAAATAGTGAAATTGTAAAACAAGCAGCAAAAAATAAATTAATCGATGTGGATATTGATCGATTGTTAGAAGTAGATAAAAAATTGCGTGAACAAAATCAAAAATTAGATACTTTAAAAGAAGAAAGAAACACTCTATCTTCTAAAATTCCTCAACTAAAAGATGAAGAAAAGCAAAAAACAATTGCTTACGTAAAAGAATTAAAAGAACAAATTACTTCTTTAGAAAGTGTTGTTTTACCATTAAAAGAAGAATTTGATAACTTAATGTATCAAGTACCTGGTATTCCTTTTGAAGAAGTTCCAATCGGAAAAACAGATGAAGACAACGTAGAAATCAAACGCGTTGGTGAAATCCCAACATTTGATTTTGAAATCAAAGATCACGTGGATCTTGCAGAAAGTTTAGATTTGGTAGATATTCCAAGAGGCGTAAAAGTAGCTGGTTCTAGATCTTATTACTTAAAAAACGAAGCCGTATTATTAGAAATGGCTTTATGTAGATATGTACTAGATAAGTTAATTAAAAAAGGATTTACCCCAATGACTGTTCCTACTCTTGTAAAAGAAGCACCTATGTATGGAACAAGTTATTTTCCAGGTGGTCGTGATCAGTCTTATGCTGTTACAGAAGATAATCTTTATTTAGTTGGTACTTCTGAAGTATCTCTTGTTTCTTACCATAGTAACGAAACTTTTGAAAGCCCAGAAGCATTACCTAAAATGTATTGTGGATATTCTAGTTGTTACAGACGTGAAGCTGGCACCTACGGTAAAGATACACGTGGATTATATAGAGTACATCAATTCACAAAAATTGAACAAGTCATTCTTTGCGAAGCAGATTATGACAAACAATATGCATTACATGATTTCCTACTAAACAATGCAGAAGAAATTTTACAAGAATTAAATATCCCATATCGTGTTGTAAAAGTATGCACAGGTGACATGGGAATTGGTCAAGTAAGAAAACATGACATTGAAGCTTGGATGCCAAGTCGTGGTAAATATAGTGAAACGCATTCTTGTTCTTCTTTTAACGATTTCCAAGCAAGAAGATCTAATATTAAATATAAAGATAAAGATGGAAATACAAAATATTGTTATTCACTTAATAATACCGCAATTGCTTCTCCAAGAATTTTAATCCCATTACTAGAATTAAATCAAAATAAAGATGGATCTGTTGATATTCCTGAGGTTTTAATTCCATATATGGGTGGTATAACAAAAATAGAACCTAAAACAAAATAAAAAAAGATACTGAGTAATATAAAACTACTCAGTACTTTTTATGTCTATTGGAGGGCATGAAAATAATTGTTCCAGTTCTTTTATTTCCAACTCAAATTGTTGACAAATAGAAAAGTTAGGTGTTGTCATCACATAATAAAAATATCGATGTGGAATCTCCATATAATTTTCTACTTTGCCTCCCTTTTTGATCAGCCAAACCAAAAATTCCTTAAAGTCCTCCATATTTCTTTCTAAGCAGACATTTTTTATACTTGCTAATACTTCGTTTGCAAAAGAAATTGCATGAGCAACTGCCCTTTTCTTTTCTTTTTCTAATGCTTCATTATATTCTTCTGCTCTTCTAATGATATCGCTTTTGAAAATTTCCATAGGCTTCTCCCTTTTCTTATTTATTCCATTTCTTGTAAAATTCTTTTTTTATTATATCATTTTATAAATATTATGTCAAATTGTATTTTACTTTGTCACATCATATTGCTTTTTTCTATAAAATATGTTATGATAAAATACAAGTGAGGTAAATTATGTTAAAAAATGTAAAATTTGAAACATCTGTTTATTCGGCAGATAAATTATTAAATACACCTTTCAAGCAAATCGTTTTAGTAGGAAAATCTAATGTTGGAAAATCTTCTTTTATTAATGCTTTATGTCAGCAAAAAAATTTAGCAAAAGTTGGGCAAACTCCTGGTAAAACTAGAAGTATCAATTATTATAACGTAGATCAAAAATTTTATTTAGTTGATCTTCCAGGTTATGGTTATTCTACCATGTCTCAAAAAGAAAAACAAAATATTAATGCTTTAATTGATCAATATATTACAAAAAAAGAACAAATTAAGCATATCTTTTTCTTAGTCGATATTAGACATAAACCAACTGAAAATGACAGAATTATGTATGAGTGGCTTTTACAAAAAGATATTCCATTTACCATTGTTGCTACTAAAGCAGATAAAGTTGCAAAAACAAAAATAGATGCATATTTACTCGACATTACAAAAACTCTATTTGCAAAAGAAAAAATCATTGCATTTTCTAGTCAAAATAAATTAAATCTAGATACCATTGAAAAAATAATTGAACAAGAAATAGCGGTAAACTAAATCTTACCGCTATTTTTAACATTCTTTTTCTATTTCTTTTTCTGCCTTATTACTAATCTTATATCCTATCAATCCTAATACTAGAAAAATTCCTACTAAAATTGCTCCTAATAAAAATTCTCCCTCGGATAAACTATCACCTGCATAAACCGTTAAAAATAATCCTGGAATTCTGGCAATGGTAGCAATTGCTAGAAATCTCTTTGGATTTACAGGACTAATCCCCGCCACATAAATAAAAATATCTTTTGGAATTAACGGAATTACAAACATGATAAACATAAAAAGCTCTAACTTTTTCGGATTCTTAAATATTTTCTTTTGTTTAATCTTATTTATTTGTTCTTCACTAAAAAATAACTCTATAAAGCTCATTCCAATTTTTCGCGTTAAAAAAAATACAATTCCTGTCCCTATTAGAATCCCTACTAAACATAAAGCCATACCGCCCCATGTTCCATAAAGAATACCTGAAATAATCTCCATCGGCTGCCCTGGGATCACTGCTACCACAATTTGTAATATTTGCAATCCTAACGTAATTAAAACTCCTGTAAATCCCATATTAGCAATATCTTCTTGCAACTCTATTCTTCCTTCTTCTGTACCAAGTTTAGAAATAAAAGGCAATGCTTTTATGGTTACAAAAGCAATTAATGCAATGGTTAATGCAATAATAATAAAACGAATAATTAAAATTTTTCTTTTACTCTTAGTTAACTGATTCATAACGTCTCCTCTTTTTATCTTCTTGATTATACCATATAACGATTGTTTAAACAATAAAATAACATTTTTTTCTAATAACATCATAAGATATATTATATATTATGATAAAAAAGGATGTGAATGTTATGCTTTTTAGAGGTTCAGGAGTTGCTTTAATTACTCCATTTACAAAAGAAAATCAAATTCATTATGAAAAATTAGAAGAATTGATTCATTTTCATATTCATGAACAAACAGATGCACTTATTATAGGGGGAACAACGGGAGAAGCCTCTACCCTATCTTTTAGTGAAAAAAAAGAAATGATTCAATTTTGTGTAAAACAAAATAACCATCAAATCCCCTTAATTGCTGGTACTGGAGGTAATAATACAGAACAAGTAATAAAACTTACCAAAACTGCGCAAGATTTAGGTGTAGATGGTGCTCTTATTGTTACTCCCTATTATAATAAATGTAATCAAGAAGGACTTTACAGACATTATGAAAAAATTGCAAATGCTTGTCAAAACTTACCCATTATTTTATACAACGTGCCTTCTAGAACAGGAGTAGATATTTCTATGGATACTCTTATCCAATTATCTAATATTCCTAATATTGTAGGAATCAAAGAAGCAAGTCCCGATCTTCATAAAATCGCCTCTTTACGTCTAAAACTAAAAGATGATTTTGCTATTTATTCCGGAAATGATGATTTATTACTTCCAACACTTTCTTTAGGAGGCGATGGGGTTATTTCTGTACTTGCTAATCTTTACCCAAAAGCAGTTCATGAAATATGTTACCAATATTTTAATCATAATCTCCCTAAATCACAAGCGTTATTTTATCAATATTTTGATTTAATACATGCACTTTTCTTAGACGTAAATCCAATCCTTGTAAAAGAAGCAATGAATATATTAGGCTATCAAGTTGGAGATACGAGACTTCCCCTTTGTTCTTCTAGCTCTAAAAATTTACAAATTCTTAAGCAGGAATTACAAAAATTGCAAATTGAGTAGAGGAATAACACTTAGTGTGTTTTTCCCCTCTCACACCACCACTCAAGCGGTTCTCGCAAGTGGCGGTTCAATTTGTCCACTACGGACTTTCACCGATTAGCTAAATGACATGCCTGTCGCACTAAGGAAAAGCTACTGAAAGTATACAACTTTGTATCTTTCAGTAGCCTTTTTTCTACATCACTTGTTCTAACAATTCTCTAATGTACTTTGGCCTTTCTAAAAAAGTAATATTTCCCGCCTCGTCAATAGCAATTTCTTTTACTTCCACATGTAATGTCATTTCCAACCATTCTGCTACAATGTGTCTGTGACAGAACTCTTGATCCTTTTCATAGCAAAGTAAAATAGGATCATCTCCTAATTCTTGCAAAACCGTTTGAGGATCCAAATGAGAAAGAACCTGATCAAAATAGCATTTCACATAATACTGATTATTTTCTCTTTCAGGAATGATTCCTCTATTTTGTTTCCAAATCCTCCAAAACGTCCGAATGGGTGCAAGCTTACTATAACATCTGCCATGAAAGTCCGCATCTTTTCCTCTGTCAAAAGAAATAGAAATTAGATTTCCACTAAGACAATTTGCATAATTACCCGTATAGATCATCTTTACCACTCCTTAAAAATTATTTTTATGGTTTCTTTTTAGTATGTCTATTATACAGCATTTTCTCTCTTTTTTCAAGAAGCTATAATACATGTTCAAAAGTAAGTCTTTGTTTATCTACGATTTCATCTACAATTTCTTTTAAAATCATACTTGAACGCAAAGATTCCTCTTCATTTTTTAGCTCAATATTAATTTTTAACATAGCAAGTTTTTCTTCTAAATCATCTATTCTTTCATGATTAACAAAGATGTTCCAAACCTTTTCTACACTTCCCCAAGTTGATTCAAGTGTCTTCACACGTTCTTTTGCAAGATCCATATTAGACTGTTCTATTGCACTTTTTACATAATCTACATCCGTTTTGATATATCTAGATGTA
Source organism: uncultured Clostridia bacterium (assembly GCA_944386605.1). Lineage (GTDB taxonomy): Bacteria > Bacillota > Clostridia > TANB77 > CAG-465 > CAG-465. The sequence continues at coordinate 22,619 of CALXBS010000002.1, forward strand.
TTTTCTAAATATCTTGTTTCATAAATTCCACCACTAATTAAAAGAAGTAAAGATAATATTAATATGATCACTTGTTTTCCCATATTCTACACCTCACTTTTTAATTGATAAAGAAATCTTGAATTTTCATCCATTGTTCCTACCAATACATCTTCTAAATTCAGTTGATTCTTATTTAATAACTTACTAACATCTGCTTCTGACATTTTTAATATTTCTAAATTAGACTCTGCTATTTTCCCATTTTCAATAATATTTAATGGAACATTTGCCATCTGATCACTATATTTAACCACACTAATATTTCCATTATTTTCCACCATCGCACATTTTACATCTTGAATTTTAAATACATCTTTTTCTCTCAATTGACTCATTAAATCTGGAATGGTATATTGAAGTTTAGAAAATTCTTTTTCTACAATCTTTCCATCTTGTATAATCACTACTACTTTTCCACAAACCACTTCTTCTACTTTATTACTACTTCTTACAAACCAAGTAAAAATGATATAGGTAATCAGTAATGTAACAATTGGAATAATTCCGTCAAAAATAGAAATACCTCTTGATGACATTGGCGCAGAAGCTAGCTCAGATATTAATATAATAATTGCAAACTCAAAGGGTTGCACTTTTGAAAGTTCCTTTTTTCCCATTAATCGTATTACTAAAAATACGATTACATAAAGAATAATTGCTCTAAAAAAAACTATTAACATAAAATCACCTAATCTTATTTTTTGCATAAAATAAAAAAATATTCAAATAATATTCTCAAAGGATGGTGTTTTTATGGAACAAATACAAAAATTAAGTAAAAAAATAAATTTAAAAAGATCTTCACAACTCCTAATACGTTTTTTTAGCTCCTTATCTATTTTTGCAATTACAGTATTTTTTACCCCTAACTTTCAAATTGCCTCTTTCCCTATTTTAATATTAAGTTCTCTTACCGTTATGATACTAGACTATTTCATGTCCGTTATTATAGGAATACATGATCTTCCACTTGGCAGAGGACTTGTAGGCTTTACCAGTTTTTGCATTATTATCTACATTACGCAATATTTTGTTAGCGGATATTATATTTCCATCTTTAGCAGTGTCATAGCAGGAGCTATTTATGGAATTATGGATAGTATGATCCCAAATCATGTATAATACAAAAACTCCATTTTAAGCATGTTGCTTATCATGGAGTTTTTTGTTAAATAATTGCTTTTCGTATACCATAAATATTCATAACAGAATTCTGATCTATATTTTTTCTTTCTTTTACCAGTCGCATAATACAATCTATATGATCACAAATAATAGCATACTGAAAGCCATAAGAATCTTTTAAAATATAGTTTTCTTTTAAACAAGGCATACTACATTTTTTACTACTTCTATTTGCTACAAAACTTCCTAAAATGCAATAACGTGATGTCATTACCGTAACATAATCCTTTACCAATTCTAGCTTTACATATTTTGCCATATCCTTTATATGACTTATTTCCATATCAAAGGCTGGAACAATCACATCAAAGCCAATTTCTTTCATAAAAAGAGCACTATATACATTTGTAATATTGAATGCTTCATCTGCAATGAGTGTTAATTTCTTTTTCTTCCTTATATTTTGAATTAGTTCTAAATAGGAAAAACTAGATAAAATAACTGTATCAATTCCTCTTAAGATGATTCTTTCTAAATTTTGTTTAATCCATTTATCTAAGTTTTTTAAAACAAAATTTGGAATATACAATGCAATCTCTACTTTGGAACCATATTTTGAAAAAATACTCTCTTCATATTTCATAAAATCTTGAATAGAAATATCGATTCTATCTATTGTTGGATATTTTTCAAGATAATTGATATCCTCATGATATTGATAAATAAAAAGTGCATTGCAAGGAATAGATTCTTCTACCTTTTCTTGCTTAAGTTTTAAAATATCTTCAAGATTTATCTTGTTAACTTGTTTTCTTATCTTCCATTTTTTCTCTAATTTTGATACAATATTTCTTCTAATCTCATTTAATACAGAAATTGGAACAAAAACATCTTCATCTAATGTTATATTTTTCATACAAAAAGAAAATGCAGTATCTAGTGTTTTAGAAAAAACAGTGGCAATATCTTCTTTTGATAATGCTTTTTTAATTGCTTTTTCTGGAACTATATCCATACTTTGCATGAAAATTTCTTCTTTTTCATCCCATACTCTTACTTGTATTCTTTCCTCTTTTTTGATTTTTATATCTACATTTAACTTTCTTTGATTCCTATTTGCATGAACAAATGTTTTACTTATATTTTTATTTAAGGTATAACAGGATGTTTTATAAATAGAAGAACCAAACTTGATTTTTTTAGAAATATCTCCAAGCCATACGCATTCTCCTGCTTTTGCCTCTTTATTAATGGTATTTCCATTTTCATCTTTAATACAAGTAACAACAGTAGAAACAACATCCTCTTCCGAGTAAATTTCTATACCATCGTGTAAATCAATATTTTTTTCAAGCTTTACCTGAACATACATTTTTCTTTGGTTTATCACACGACCAAGATATATTCCTGTATTTTTAGGAGAATGTAATGTGATACTCTCCTGGTATTTTACGTGATCTAAATACCCACTACTTTTTCCATCTCTATTAAATATTTGCATGATTTCTTCTTCATCTTGTTGCTCTATTTCTAACTTTTGCTCTAGAGAATACTGATCAATATATTTTCTATACTTACTAACTACTAAAGCTACATATTCAGGTGTTTTATTCCTTCCTTCTATTTTAATGGAATCTATATGAGACAGAAAGATTTGAGCCATATGAGGCAATCCATAAATATCCTTTTTACTCAATAAATACTGCTCTTTTTGTAATATTTTTCCTTTGCTATTTAATAAACTATATCGCATTCTACAAGGTTGTGCACATCTTCCTCTATTAGCACTCCTATTTCCAATCGTACTACTTAACAAGCATTGACCAGACAAACTGACACACAAAGCTCCATGTACAAAAACTTCAATTTCAGCTTCTAAATGCTCCCCAATATATTTGATTTCATCTAAAGTTAATTCACGTGCTAGCACAATTCTTGTAAAGCCAATACTTTGCAAAAAGTAAGCTTGCTCTAAAGAATAAACACTCATTTGTGTACTTGCATGTAAATGTAAATTAGGTAACATTTTATGAATCAAACGAGCTAGTCCAATATCTTGTAAAATAACGGCATCTAATCCATATGAGTCAAGTTTTAATACCATTTCTAATGCTTCTTTTATTTCTTCATCATACATCAAAGTATTTAATGTTAAATATACCTTTATACCTCTTAAATGTGCATAATCAATTGCAGCTATAAATTGCTCTTCTGTAAAGTTTTGTGCCATTGTTCTTGCATTAAATTTTGGCATTCCCATATAAATTGCATTGGCACCAGCATTACAAGCAGCAATAAAGCACTCCATATTTCCAGCAGGTGCTAATAGTTCTATTTTATTCTTTTTTAACATATGACCTCCTTGTCTTCTATATCATTTTAGCATATTTCCTATCAATGTCAAGTTTTATGTAAAACAAAAAAATGAACCAATTTACATTTCAAAAAAGTTATGATATAATGAGTCTTGTTTCTAAATACTACAAATTCATAATTGAAGGAGGGAAAAATGGCAGATTCCATTACAAGATTAACAGATATTATCACTGCTTTATTAAAACAGTTTTCTAAAGAATTTAAAGAAATTGCGGGAAAGAAATTATATCAGGAAGAGAGAGAAAAAATTAAACTTCTATTTTATGATAAAACTTTAACCCCTCAGGATATTATTAAAATGAATACAAAGATGTATTCTCTGATTGATGAATTTTACGAAAAACGGATTTTAGTCTCACAAAATAGAATGAGTAAATTTTCCTTTACTTCTGAGTGTTTTGACTATTTTAATTATCATCTTATCTTTTTAGGCTTCCATTCTCTTTTAAAAGAACTCTCTGGATTTACACTTTCTTCTAGTCGAATTTTCTTTATTTTCGGTGTAATAATTGGAGCTATGCAAAGAAATTCAGACCCTTTACTCATCCCTTATATAAAAAAATTAAATGATGCCATGCAATATTATTTCTACTAGTAACATTTTAAAAGTACCTGTTAAGAATTTTCAACAGGTACTTTTTTCTATCTACTATTTTTTTGTCTTTGTACTTCATATATACTAATGGCAGCACTTACAGAAGCATTTAAAGAGTTAATATTTCCACTCATAGGAATACTTAATATCACATCACAATTTTCTTTTACTAGTCGTGAAATTCCATTTCCTTCGTTTCCAATAACGATTCCTATTGCGCCTTCTAATTTTGCCTTATAAATTTTTTCTTCTCCATCCATGTCCAAACCATATATCCAAAGGCCATTTTCTTTTAAGTACTTAATGCTTTCTGTAATATTGGTAACTCTAGCAATTTTAACAAAAGAGCAAGCACCAGCTGCAACTTTTTCTACTGTGTCAGTTACCTGGCAAGCATTTCTTTTTGGAATTAAGATTCCATGAACTCCCATACATTCACACGTACGAATAATGGCTCCTAAATTATGAGGATCTTCTATTTTATCCAATATCACAACAAAAGGTGCTTCCCCTTTTTCTTTTGCTACTTCTAAAATATCCTCTATAGTACAATAGGTATAATCAGTAACGGAAGCAACAATTCCCTGTGAATTTTTATTTCCACATAATTTATCTAGTTTTCCTTTTTCACTTTCTACAATAACAATTCTTTTTTCTTTTGCAAGTTTTAATATTTCTTGCAACTCTTTCATATTTTTTTGAATATAAATTTTATTAATTGTCTTTCCAGAAACAATTGCCTCTTTTACTGGATTTTTTCCATAAATGATTCCCATTTTTCTCTCCTTTAAATTTCTTATTCATCTAATTTTAAAACACTCATAAAAGCTTCTTGTGGTAATTCTACACTACCAACTTGTTTCATTTTCTTCTTTCCTTCTTTTTGCTTTTCTAAAAGTTTTTTCTTTCTAGTAATATCTCCGCCATAACACTTTGCAAGCACATCTTTTCTCATAGCTCTTACCGTTTCTCTAGCTACCACTTTTCCACCAATTGCTGCTTGAATTGGAATTTCAAATAATTGTCTTGGTATAATATTTTTTAACTTTTCAACCATTTTTCTTCCTCTTGTTTCTGCTTTTTCACGATTTACAATAAAAGATAAAGCATCTACTATTTGTGCATTTAATAGAATATCTAATTTTACCAATTGAGATTTTTGATAATGAGAAATCTCATAATCAAAAGAAGCGTAGCCTCTAGTTCTAGATTTTAAACTATTAAAGAAATCATATATAATTTCATTTAGTGGTAACTCATATTCTAGCATTACCCTATTTGCATCAATATATTTCATATTGACAAACTCTCCACGTCTTTCTTGACAAAGTTCCATCACATTTCCAACAAATTCTTTTGGAGTAATGATTTCTGTTTTTGCAATGGGTTCTTCCATATACTTAATCTCTTGCTGAGGAGGTAAATCCGATGGATTATATAACTCTAACACTTCACCATCTGTCTTATACACTTTGTAAATAACCGAAGGAGCAGTTGTAATTAAATTAATACCAAATTCTTTTTCAAGCCTTTCTTCAATAATTTCCATGTGTAATAATCCTAAAAATCCACAACGAAATCCATGACCTAAAGCACTAGAAGATTCTAACTCATAATTTAAAGATGCATCATTTAACTTCAATTTATAAATAGCTTCTTTTAACTCTTCGTAGTCAGATCCATCTGCTGGGAAAAATCCTGAATATACCATTGACTTTGCCTCTTTATAACCATGTAAAGGTTCGGCTACCGGATTTTTCTTTAAAGTAATTGTATCTCCCACACGAATATCAGACAAATTTTTAATACTTGCTGCAATATATCCAACTTCCCCTGCTTTTAAAGATTCCGCTTTGACATATCCACCTGGTTTAAAATAGCCAACACTAGCCACTTCATACTCCTTTTGGTTTGCCATTGTAGTGATAATATCTCCCTTTTGTACTTTTCCATCTACCACCCTTACAAAAGCCAAAGCCCCTTCATAATTATCATAAATAGAATCAAAAATTAAACAAGAAGTTGGTTTCTCTAATTTTCCTTGAGGAGGTGGAATTTTATGAACAATAGCTTCTAATACCTCTTCTACATGTAAACCTGTTTTTGCAGAAATACAAGGGGCATCTGTTGTATCCAATCCAATCACATCTTCAATTTCTTTTTTTACTTCCTCTACTCTAGCACTTGGCAAATCAATTTTATTAATAACCGGAATAATTTCTAAATTGTTTTCTAAAGCTAGATAAACATTTGCAAGTGTTTGAGCTTCTACTCCTTGTACTGCGTCTACTACCAAAATAGCACCTTCACAAGCAGCTAATGATCTTGATACTTCATAACTAAAATCTACATGCCCCGGTGTATCAATTAAATTTAGAATATATTCTTCTCCGTCTTTTGCTTGATACTTCATTCTAACGGCCTGTGATTTAATTGTAATCCCTCTTTGACGTTCAATCTCCATATTATCTAATAATTGTTCTTGCATTTTTCTTTCATTCACACTACCTGTTAACTCTAATAATCGATCAGCCAAAGTGGATTTTCCATGATCTATATGTGCAATAATGCTAAAATTTCTAATCTTTTTTTGTTCTTCCATATACAAATCCTTTCATTATGATTATTAATTATATCAATTTTTTAGGAATTTGACAAGATGATTTTTCTTTTTTCACCACTCAAATCAAGTTTTCTTCTAATTTCTCTACATTTTTATCCTTATCTATGGTATAATAATAAATGGTGAAATATATATGTACAAGATAGGAAGTTATGTAAAATTAAAAAATACCAATTTAACAGGGGTTATATTACAAAAAAAGAAAGATATCTATACCATACGTATAGCAGAAAAAATGATAAAAACAAAAGAAGAGAATATTTTACTTGTAAAACATATTCCTTCTTTAGAAAATGGCAAAGTAAAGCTTACTTTAAATACCCGTTCCGTTGAAGATACCATTATGTTACGACATCAAACCGTACAAGAAGCTTTAGAACATTTGGATAAATTTATTGATCTTGCTATTTGTTCTCATCTTACACAAATCAAAATTATTCATGGTAAAAATGGTGGAATCTTAAGAAAAAATGTATGGGAATATTTAAGTAAACATCCTGCAATTAAAGAATATAGGCTTGGAGGATATTATGAAGGAAGTTACGGTGTTACAGTTGCTTTTTTAAAATAAGCAAGAAAAAAAGAGTAATAAATGATTATTACTCTTTTTCCGCACCATTTTATCCACGCTTTCTTCGAGCGGTCTTATTTGGAACTTCGTAGACAGTCCTTAGTAGCCCTTGCTCTGGCATATAAGCGTTCTACGCATTTTTACTACCTACTTACTTATATAGCAGCACTTTCCGCAGCCTCTTTACGTGTTCCCCTGTTCCTCCGAGTTCTAAGTAGATAGTGTTAGGAGCCCAAGCTGACATACTTACAGGTAAATGCTCCAATTCTCATTATCAGAATCGAACTGATTTCTCTTATCCAATAGATAAGTGTTCTCCAAAGAACTAAATGAAAAAATAAAAAACGAAATACAAAACAAAAACTCTTTTGCTGCTCTAAGACTAACATGAGCCTATTTTATCACTTCTTACTAAAAAAGTCAAGTCTTTTTAATTACTAAAATTAATTTATTTTCTTCTTCTTTTAATGAAATATTTTTCATGGAAATCATTAATTTTCTAATCAAATAAAATTTGCTATTATGAAGTAATGCTACCTTTTCACTAGTCATACTAAAATACCAATTATCCTGATCTTCTGTAAGAACAAACTGGATACTTGATCCTGCCTCTTGTAACTCTATTAATTGCTTTAAAATCTCACACGAAACAAAAATAACATCATTGACACTTCCTTTTAGATAACTATTTTGTTTTAAAGCAATTTTAGTATTTAAAACAACACCAGTTTCCTTTGAGACATTTTTTAATATTAATTTAATAATTTCCATAATATCTGTATCTGCCATCACATAATCTACATCTTCTGTTGACTGATTAATAATGGCTGTAAGCACCTTATCTACTCTTTCAAGAGATTCTTTGTTTGCTTTATACGAATCATTTAATTTTTCTAAATTTTCTCTTTCTAACATTAGTTTTTTATCTTGAATGAATAAATTAGTCACTTCAATACCCGCACTAACAGAAAGTAGATTTGACTTGATTTCCTGTGCTATTCCTACCATAAGGCTTCCAATTGCATTTGTCTTGTAACGTGCAAGCTCAATTTGATTTTGTTGATTAAAAATTTTTACTGCGGAAATCAGCTCTAAATTTAAACGGTCAATTCCTTCTGTTTTATCATGATAATTTTGAATATTTAAGGTTTGCATTGTCTCAATTGGAGGCTTCTGACCAGAAAATCCTGTTTGCAAAATAATAATTATTTCCTGATTGGTCTTTCGAATTTCTTTAATGACTTCTTCTCCATTCATTTCTGGCATGAAATAATCTAATAATAATATCTCATAATCTTTTTGATTTAATTTTTCTAACGCTAGTTTTCCATTATTTGCTACTTCTACTTGATAACCAATTTGCTTTAAAAAAGCTTCCGTCATCATCAAATAATCTTCATCATCGTCTACTAATAATATATTGATGTTTTTAATTAGTTCATTATATGTCATCATATGATCAATCTCCTTACTCTTTCTTACTGTATTATATTATATATCTATCTTAATTGCAAGCAATGCCAAAAGAAATTTTAGACTAAAAAAGAATAATAGCACAATCGCCATTATCCTTTCTTTATTATATAAACATAAATGTAACTAATACAATAATTCCTAATGCAATTCTATACCAACCAAAAATTGTAAAATCGTTTTTCTTGATATAGCTTATTAAAAATTTAATTGCAAGAACAGATACAATAAATGCAGATAACATTCCTACTAATAAAACAAGTATTTCTGTAGAAGTAAATGCAAAGCCAAATTTGATAATCTTTAACAAACTTGCACCAAACATAACTGGGATTGCTAAGAAAAATGTAAATTCTGCTGCAGTTTCTCTATCTACTCCAATTAAAATCGCACCTAATATAGTAGCACCTGATCTTGAAGTACCAGGTATTAATGATAACACTTGAAAAGCTCCAATAATTAAAGCGGTTTTAAAAGTTAAATCTTTAATGGTTTTTATTTTCGCTTGCTTTCCTTTGTTTCTTGCTTCTACAATAATAAATAAAATACCATAAATAATTAACATTAACGATACCACAAAAGGCGTATGTAAATGCGCATCTAAGAAATCATCAAATAAAAATCCAATAATTCCTGCTGGTACACATGCTACCAAAACTTTTAACCACATTTCAATAACATCTTTTTTTACCACTAATTTTGCTTTATCTTTCTTTTTTTCTATCCAAATAGGCATAATCTTTTTAAAGTATAATACAACAACTGCTAAAATTGCTCCTAATTGTATTAATACTAAAAACATATTCATAAATTCTTCTGTTACATTTAATTTTAAAAACTCATCTACTAGTATCATATGACCTGTACTACTAATAGGAAGCCATTCAGTAATTCCTTCTACAATACCTATAAAAATTACCTTTAAAAGTTCTACAAAGTTCACGTTTTCTCCCCCTAATTTTCTAATAATTCTGTCCTAATTAACTGATTTTCTGTTGTTCTAAGATACATGATATTGTCTTTAACCGCTTCAAAAGTAACATATTTTGATAACTTACCAATTCGTTTATATGGATTTTCTCCAGCAACATTTAAAATATACGTTGGATAAATCACATACACACCCTCATAATTGGTATAAGTAGTTACCACATCACTATCACTTAGCTCTATAATATCAATCACTTCATTATCCTTTACTACATAAACAGTATCTTTAGGATCTGTACTTAAGAAATATAAATTATCATCCTGATCAATTCCTATCATCTGTACATCCTCATCAAAAATATCTAAATAATAATATCCACCAGAATAGATGTTATATTTTGTGTCCTCATAATACACTCTGTCTTTATGTTGTAACATAAGCATTTCTTCTACAATCAACCCTGATCTTACTTGACTCATATTATTAAATAAGTCAATTTTATAAATCACATTATTGGTTGAATATTGTGTTTGCGTTTCTACATTGATATAGATAATATTGATAATTGGTGACATACTCATGTCTTTAATTCTAGAGAAATTATAGACAGTAAATGTATTAAATTCATTTGTTCTTTCTGTATCCAAATCATATGTATACAAAGTTAAAGTAGACGCATATCTTCCCTCATACTCTGTGAAATACATTAATAGATTTTTATCATATAACAAATTAAAATAGCATATTGGTGATTCATCTTCAATAATGGTTAAATTTTCACCTGTCTCTAAATCATTTACATAAATTTTTGAATCTTTTAAATAAGTATAATACTTATTATCATAAGAATATTGAACACTTTCTGCTTCTTCATCAATTTTAATATTTAACGCATTTGTTAACGTAGCATTATTTTTATTAGAATTTGGATCAACAATATTTCCGTTAATACTAGACTGTGATAAATTATAAATAAATTTATCAATATACATTAGTGTTGGAACGGTAATCAGTGTTCCAATAATCATATAGATAAACATATATCTAAAAAATTTAAAAACTTTAGAACCTTTCTTTTTCCTTTTTTTTGGTTCATCATTAAATTTTGCTCCACTTCTTTTTCCCATTTGTTTACCCCTCTTACTCATTTTGTTTATGGATTGTTACTAGCGGTTGTCTGCTGAGATGTCTTGGTTACAATAAAAGCAGATGAAACATAGCGCTCACTCATAATATCACTTGGATTATTAACAAGTTTTGAATCAAATACCATTGTAGAAGAAGCTCCTCCATCCAAGTTAAAGGCATTATATGCACCATAAGATAATAAAATATCTTGTACATTTTTTAAAGTACCACCTAAACTATCTGCTTGCCTTCCATCAATTACTAAAAACATAACTGCTCCATCTTGTCTTTGAGCAATAGCAGTTCTTGGTTGTACACCCCAACCACCATTACCGGAATAAATGGTAGGTTGCCCATTAATAATAATAACAGGGCTAAAGGAAACTGCACATCTAAGACCTGCTTCTTGCATTTCTTCATAGGTCATACTATAAGAAATAACCATTCTATTAGATTCATCAAATCCTACAATAGAATGTGAACCAGCAGCTGCATCAGGTGTTTTTAATACACCATCTTCAATGATGATACCAGATGGTTTTCCACCCGTTCCTAATGCATCATCATCAAATCCACCCGCATTGATTCCTGCAATTGCATCATATTCTTTTACAATTTGAGATGTTGTAGCACCTACTACTCCAAGTCTTGGTGCTGTAGCAAGTTTTACTCTAGATGGATCATCAATAATCATCAAATACCCTTTATAAGTATCAGCTTCAATATTAATAATCTCAATTCCTTCTTTTGGATCAGTACTATTTGTATTAACCTCTGCTATCTCTATCTTATTAATATCTTGATCTTCAATGTCTTCCTGTGGTCTATTTCTTTTTAATATTTCTGCTATTTCCTCATCACTTAAAAACCACGTTGCAAAATATTGATGACTCATGGTTGTCATAGCAGTTGTTACAATCATGTCTTTTGTATTTTCAAAAGGTCCATAAAAAACTAAACAAACTGCTAATATTGGAATATAAATAATTTGAAACAATAAAAATAAAGTAATTGTTTTAAAAAATTTCTTCATTTATTTCCCTCTTTCTCTTAAATAAAATGTCGCAAAAAGCGCATTTTATATTAAACTAAGTATAATTTTAACAGATATACATAAAATTTGCAAGTAGAAACCTATTTTTTCATCTAATTTACACATAAAAATAGATAAAGAAAATTTCTTCTCTTTATCTATTATATAACTTTACTCTATTTTTTATTATTATTTTTTTGAGTCGTTTCTTCTTCATAAATTTCTACATCATCGTCATCATCTGGAATAGCACTTTGCGGTGTTGTATGTTTATCACAAGACTCTGTTGGCGCCATATACTGCCAATCATTTGGTAAAGTACTTGGTGTATAATCTCTTGTAATAAAAGATCTTTCTTCTGTATGTGGACAATACTGTGTTGCAATTTTTCCAGTTTCTGTACATACTTTTACTAGCTTGTGAATATCACAAGTTTTGGTAGGAATTGTTCCAGTAGCAAAGATATCTGTTCTTGTTCTATCTCCTCTTTGATCTTGTCTACAAGCGTCTGTTGCAACTAATCCAGAATCTTTACAAACTGCTCCCTCAATAATTCCAGAAGGTCTTTCAAAGCCTTTCCATTCTAGTCCAGCATTGATGTCTTTCATAACCGTTGACCACAAACGCATTGCCGTATATGGATAAGGTCTATTAATAGATTTACTTGCTGATTTTCCTCCAACATTATCATATCCATTCCAACAAGCTACTGTATAATATGGTGTAAATCCACAGAACCATTGATCATAATCATCATTAGAATTACCTGTTTTTCCAGCATAACTCATATTAGGAATATCAAGGTTATATCCATATGCAGTACCGCCAGCTTGGAATACAGATTGCAAACAACTTTGTAACATATAAGCAGTTGTTTCTTTCATAGCTCTTTTTGGTTCAGAATTTTTTACTAAAACATCTTCACCATTTCTATCAACTACTTTTGTATATAGTTTTGGTTCAATGTAAAGTCCTCCATTTGCAATTGTTGCATAAGCACTTGCCATTTCTAATACTGTAGCTCCATGTGTTAGACCACCTAAAGCTAGCGAAGCAGGATTTTCATCATTTGTTGATGGATTTTCATCCGCACTTACTAAACCTTTTAATCCACAATTTTGTGCAAAATTGAATGCATAACTGGTATCTACTAACATGTTTGCTCTTGCTGCAGGTAAATTCATAGAATAAGCCAATGCTTCTCTTGCAGTTACATAACCATTAAAATAATAATAATAGTTATGTGGTTGCCAACTTCCTGTCAAAGGAGAATCATCTAAACCAGAACCAGGAGATAAAACACCTAATTCAAAAGCTGGTCCATATGCACCTAAAGGTTTCATACAAGAACCTGGTTGTCTAGGAAGTTGAGTTGCCCTATTTAATGACAAGGCACCTGTCTTTTCATCAGCTCCTCCAATTAATCCTAATACATTTCCATTACTATGATCTATTACAACCATTGCAGACTGCATGAAATCTCCTTGTGAATCTGTATAGAATAAACTAGGATTATCATATGCCTCATCAATTGCTTGTTGAACAGATGGATCAAATGGTGTATAAATTTTATACCCATTAGTATAAATCATCTTAAGAGCGACACCACGTTCTATTCCCTTTTCTTCCATTAAATCTTCTACGACTGCTTCAATTACCGCATCTACATAATAAGATTGTACTTCGCCTACGGTTACTTCTTTAGTAGTAAATACCATCTCTTCTGCAACTGCCTGATCATATTCTTCTTGAGAAATTTTTTCTAACTCTAACATTTTTCCCAAAACAATTTTTTGCCTATTTAGCAAACGTTCTTTTTGTTCTTCCCCTAAGAAAGGATTGGTTCCTTCTGGAGATTGAATAGCAGCAGCAAGACAAGCAGCTTGTGCAATATCTAATTCACCAACGGACTTTCCAAAATACCTTTGTGCAGCTATTTCAATACCATATGCTCCGTTTCCAAAATAAACCGTATTTAAGTAAGCAACTAAAATTTCTTCCTTACTTAATTCCTTTTCAAGGTTATACGCTCTATACCATTCTCTTACTTTTCTTTGCCATGTTTTTGTATCATCATCTGAAATCTTTTTTACCAATTGCTGTGTAATGGTACTACCACCAAAATCAGAATTTCCTCCATTTAAAATGTAAGTTACAATGGCTCCTGCAGTTCTTTTAATGTCAACACCTTTATGAGAAAAAAATCTTTCATCTTCTATAGAAATAACCGCATCAATAACATGGGCAGGCAAATCATCATATTCTACAGAAATTCTATTTTCTTCATCATATAAGGAGGTTATTTCATTACCATCCTTATCATAAATAAAGGTTGTCAACTTTAAACTTTGAAGTTCGCTTAAATCTAATTCATCTGTATCTTCAATAATACTGCTTACAATTCCTAAAGCTACTCCTACTCCTATAATTCCTATTGCAATGAATATAAATAAGAAAACTCTAAATACTTTCCAACCCATTTTTTTATTCTTTTTCTTTTTTCTTTCTGGATCTTGATTTCCTCTTGATTTCATATTCATTGGTTTTTTTGTAGCAGGTTTCTTTTTAGCGCTTCTATTGTTCATTTATATTTCCTCCTGTACCATAAAACATGTTACCAATTATCAAATAAGTAATTAAAGTCCGTTCTAAGATTAAAATTTGCTTTTAAAGCTTTCTTCACTTTTTCTAATGTTAACGGATCTAGCATTCCTATTTTATTTTTTAATCTTGACTTATCTAACGTTCTTATTTGCTCTACTAATATAATGGAATTTTTGGAAAGTCCCGCTATACTAGCAGATATTGGTATATGTGTAGGTAAATTAATTTTTTTTATTGCAGATGTAATAGGGACTCCTATCACAGTTGGACTATATTTATTCCCTATATCATTTTGAATAATTAAAACTGGTCTGATTCCCTCCTGCTCACTTCCAATAACAGGATTTAAATCAGCATAAAAAATATCCCCTCTTTTTATATTGATATCATTCACCTACTTTCTATATTATACACTATTTATATGAAAAATCAAATATTTTTATTTTGTAAAATAAAAATTATTATAGATTATGTCGATATAAGCCTGGTTGTTCCTATCATATATTGTATACTGAATCATTTTATTTTCTTTGATACTAATCATAAGCTCCATTTTTCCTATTTCTTCCAAAAAAGCGTATTTTTCGCTATTTTGAGCTATTACAAGACCATATATAATCCTATCTTCTTTTTCATTAATTTCTAATTTTAAAGATTCTTCCCCTTGCAAACAAGCCTCATATAATTCTAAAAACGTGCTAATACTTAACAAATTTTCTTTTCTTACAATATAGTCACTTAACGCATATTCTAAATTTTGTCCTTCTGATTTTATGGTTAAATTTTGATCCTGTATAATATATTTTACTTTAAAATCTTCTTGTATCTCAAACTCAAAATAATTTTTTTCTTTTTGATAAATTTCATGAACTTGATAAGATGTCCTATTTTTATTACTTTGCTTAGTTACTTGATAATCTGCCTGATATTCCTTTAAATCTAAAATCGCTTTAATATCATACACTTGCTTTTCTTCTTTTTTTTCATTACCAGCACTGTACACTATTTTAAAAGCAATTAGTATTAAACTAACTGCTAGTATACATGCTAAACACATTTCAATCCATAATCTTTTATTCTTATCTATTCCAATACAAAAACCTCTAATTTGCATACAATCCCTACCTTAATAGATCATATGCAAAAGGCAAGCAAAAAATCACAAGTGCAAGCACTTATGATTTTACATTTTCAATTGCTTCTTTTACATCCTTTAATTTTTCTAAGATTTCAAGCATATCAGAAGTTTCTACATTATTTTTTAACTCTGCTTTTACAATATTTGTCATTCCATCCACATCCTGTTTTAAAGCAGAAAGAAGTTCTAAAATAGTAAATCTAGCAGATTTCTCATTTGTTAACTCTTGCGTAATAAATGAACCATCCATATCAAATACTTCCTCATAATTTGGAATGATCACAGGAATATCTAATTCATCTTTAATTTTGTGACACAATACTTCTTGTGCTTCCGGTTCTCCATGAACCAAAAAAATATTTTTAGGTTTTTTCTCCATATGATTTAACCAATTCATCAAGCCTGCTTGATCTGCGTGACCAGAAAAAGCATCTAAATATTTTACTTCTGCATTAACAGCAATTTCTTCGTCAAAAATCTTTACCAAAGAATCTCCACGCTGAATTTTCTCTCCCAACGTTCCTTCTGCCTGATAACCAACAAACAATATGGTACATTCCGGACGATACAAATTGTGCTTTAAATGATGTTTAATTCTTCCCACTTCACACATACCACTAGCAGAAATAATTACTTTTGGTGTCATATCTTCATTTAAAGCTTTGGAATCTTCAGCAGACTCAACAAAATGCAAATTTTCAAAACCAATTGGATTATCCCCTTGTAATAAATATCTTAAAGTATCTTCATCATAATACTCTGGATTCTGTTCAAAAATTTTAGTTGCACTTACTGCCAAGGGACTATCTACATAAACCGGAATTCTTGTAAATTCTTCTTTTAAAGCTTCACTTTCTGCATAATATTTATTGATTTCATACAAAATTTCCTGCGTTCTACCAACAGCAAAAGATGGAATAATAACATTTCCTCCTCGATGAATGGTATCTAATATTGTTTGAATAAAGATACTTGATTGATCCTTCATAGGACTATGCAAACGATCACCATAAGTAGATTCCATAATTAAGTGATCTGCACTTTCAATAAATGTTGGATCTTGAATGATTGGCATACCAGTATTTCCAAGATCACCTGTAAATACAATTTTTTCTTCTTTTCCATCTTCTGTAATCCACAATTCAATAATTGCAGATCCCAACATATGTCCTGCATCTATTAAACGAAAACGAATATGTTCATCGATTACAATCTCTTCATTATAATCGACCCCTTGAAATAAATCCATACAGTCTATAGCATCCTGCACGGTATAAATTGGTTCATTTGGCTTTTTTCCAGCTCTTTTCCTCTTTCGATTAACCCATTCAATTTCTTTTTCTTGAATATGTCCACTATCGGCTAGCATAATGGTACAAAGATCTTTGGTGGCAATTGTAGAATAAACCACTCCTCTATAACCTGCTTTGTATAACTTAGGAATTCTACCACTATGATCGATGTGTGCATGTGTTAAAATCACAAAGTCTATAGATTGTACATCAAAAGGAAACTCTTCATAGTTTAACATTTGATCAGTTAATTTTCCTTGAAATAATCCGCAATCAATTAAAAATTTTTTTCCATTTGTTTCTATCATATGACAAGAACCTGTAACTGTTCTTGCAGCTCCATAAAATGTTATTTTCATATACTCTCTCCTTTACCTATCTTAGCTTAGAAACGTTGGATTTCTAGTAACGCTAAGAAAAATATTTGACTTTTTATTTTTTTGGAATATAGCAATTTTTTCATATATTCTGTTATACACTTTTGTAGATAACTTTGTTTTCATGATAATATTTACACGATACTTATTATTAATTTTTTGAATATATGGAGAACGTGGAGAAAAAACTCGATACAAATTCTCATTTTGTTCCATTAAAATATAATAAAGTCTTGTTGCTTCTTGTTTTACAACATCGAATTGATTACCCACAAGTTCAAATAATACAATGTCTAAAAATGGAGGATAACCAAAATTCTTTCTGTATTCTAATTCTGCTTCAAAAAAAGCTTTGTAATTATTATCTGCAATTGTTTGCAAAATATAATTTTGTGGATCACTTGTTTGAATTATGACTCGTCCTGGTAAAGTGGATCTTCCAGCACGACCAGCCACTTGATAAATATTAGAAAAAGCTTTTTCAGAGGCTGAATAATCATTCATTGCAAGCAAAGAATCTACTCCTAATATTCCTACCAAAGTAACATTTGCGATATCATGACCTTTACTAATCATTTGTGTACCAACCAAGACATTAATATTTTCTGTTTTAAACTGATCTAATATTTTCTGATGAGAATCTCTTGAAATTGTAGTATCTGCATCCATTCTTAGAATACTCATTTGTGGGTAAATCTCTTTTAACTCCTCTTCTACTTTTTGCGTTCCAATAGTTGCACTTGAAATATTACTACTTCCACATTGTGGGCATGCTTGTACATTTTTTTCTACATGAGAACAATAATGACAAAGAAGCAAATTGTTGCTTTTATGATAAGTCATCGAAACATCACAATTAGGGCATTTAAAAATATAACCACAGTCCTTACAACTAAGATATGCACTATAGCCTCTTCTATTTAAAAATAGCATTGTTTGCTCTTTTCTTTCAATATTTTTCTTAATTTCTTCCTTTAAAGCCATACTAAAAATAGACGTATTTCCAGTTGCTCTTTCTTGCCTCATATCAATTAGTTCAATTTGTGGAAGAGTAGCTACTCCTGGTCTTGTTGTTAATTCAAATAAATCGATCGCACCACTTTGCGCTTTATAATAAGTGGTAATTTCTGGAGTAGCAGATCCTAATACCAAAATAGCGTCATTTATTTTACAAATATACGAAGCAATATCTTTTGTAGAATATTTTGGAGTTGTTTGAGAATAATAGCTTGAATCGTGTTCCTCATCAATGATGACAAGACCTAAATTAGTAATAGGAGCAAAAATTGCAGAACGCGCCCCAATAACAATATCTACTTTTCCCTCTCGAATACGCTTATATTCATCTTTTCTTTGAGCAATTGTCATCTTACTATGTAATATTGCAATATGATTTCCAAACCTTGCTACAAATCGAGTCACTGTTTGATAAGTTAATGCAATTTCAGGAACCAAAACAATCGCTTTTTTTCCTTGTATCAGTACCTTTTCTATTAATTGTAAATAAACTTCTGTCTTTCCACTTCCTGTAACACCATAAATCAAACACTGTCTATACTTTTCATCAAATAAATAACTTCCAATGGTATCAATTACTTTTTTCTGTTCTGGAGTAGGGACTTGAGCCTGTGTTCTTTCTACCTCATCTATTTTTAATAAATCATTTTGCTTATCCACTTTTTCAAGCAAGATATACCCATTTTTCTCTACTGTATGAATGACAGACCTAGAGATCCCTAATCCCTCTATCACATCGGAAACAAGTACATAATCATTATATAATAAAAAGGTAAGAAGTTGAATGTGTTTTGCACTCTTAATCACTTCATTTTCAATGTCTTGCATAATTTCATCTGCACTTTTTATTAATTTAATGACGGTATCTTGTTTGGTTTGCAAACTTTTACTGCTATTTTTAGAGGCGGTTCCTGGTGGAAACATTAATTTTAAACAATCATAAACATTACAAAAATAAACATATGACATATATTTTGCAAGTTTTAAACGCTCTTCATCAATATAGGATACTTCATCTAAAATAGCACTAATTTCCTTTAAACGGTACTGCCTATTTGCAACCTCTTCTTCTGTTTCTTCTATTATTTTTACAATAACGCCTTCTTCTTTATTTTTTCCTCTACCAAAACTTACTTCCACTCTTTTTCCAATTTCCGCTAGTTCCTCTAACGCTTCCGGAATTTTATAATCATAAACTTTATTTAATGTTTTGACAGAGGTATTAATTAATATTTTTGCAATTTTCATAAATTAAACCTCAATTCTTTACTATTATATACAATAATTTTTTGACTGTCAACTAGAAAATCGCACTTTCAGAACATATGTTTTGACAAAAAAATTCAGCTTAACGCTGAATTATTGTAATCTTTCTTCAATCAAATTTGCAATTTCCTTTGCTTTTGTTTGAATATATTCTTTATCTTTTCCCTCAATCATTACTCTAACAAGAGGTTCTGTGCCAGAAGCTCTAATTAAAACTCTACCCTTTCCAGCAAATTCTTTTTCGACATCTTCAATTGCTTTTTTAATCATTTCATCTTGTTCAAATTCATATTTTTTCTCATTAGAAACTTTTGCATTTAGCAATACTTGTGGGAAGATTTCTACTATACTTCCTAATTCAGAAGCCTTTTTCTTTTCTTCAAAGATAATTTTTAAAAGCATTAAAGAAGTAAGTATTCCGTCTCCTGTTGGGTTATAATCTAAGAAAATAATATGTCCAGATTGTTCACCACCAAGATTGTAACCGTTTTTTAGCATTTCTTCTAATACATAACGATCCCCTACACTTGTCTCTTTAAAAGTAATATCATTTTCTTTAGCAAATATTTTAAGCCCTAAATTACTCATAACGGTTGCAACTAATGTATCTTTATGCAGTTCATTTCTTTGCTTAAAATACCTAGAAGCAATTGCAAGCATTTTATCTCCATCGATGATATTTCCATTTTCATCTACTGCTAAAAAGCGGTCTCCATCACCATCATAAGCAATTCCTAAATCATATCCATTTTCTACTACATACTTTTGTAATCCTTCTAAATGAGTAGAACCACAATTTTCATTAATGTTGATTCCATTTGGAGTGTTGTTGATCACTTTATGTGCAATGCCAAGCTCTGTGAAAATTTCATCTGCAATTTTATACGTAGCACCATTAGCAGTATCAATTACCACTCTAAAGTTTTCTAATTTATTTTTAGAAAAACTTTCACGAAAAATTCCTGTAATAAAATTCTTATATTCTTGAACCAAATCTAAGCTAATTTCAGATATTCCAATATTTTCATTTGTTGCTGTTAATTCCCTTAATCGATCTGAATCCATGATTTCTTCTATCTCTTCTTCAAGAGAATCTGGTATCTTCATTCCCTGATTACTAAAATATTTTACTCCATTAAATTCAAATGTATTATGAGAGGCAGAAATAACCACACTTGCATCTGCATTTAATTTTTTAGTCAAATAAGCTACAGCAGGTGTTGGAAGAACCCCTAACACTTTTACATTTGCTCCATAACTTAAAAATCCAGCAACCATTGCACTTTCAATTAAAGTTCCTGAAATTCTTGTATCTCTACCGATTAAAATGGTTGGACTATGACTTGCATGTTTTGATAAAACATATGCTCCAGCTTTTGCTACTTTATACACTAGCTCTGGAGATAATTCTGTATTTGCAATTCTTCTAATTCCATCTGTTCCAAAATATCTTCTCATATAAACTCCTCCTATATATTAATTTTATTTTTCTAACCACCTAAAATATGCTTCTTTTACTTGCTCTTTTACTTCTTCAGGGGTTAAATGAGTTGTATCTAGTACAAAATCATAATTAGACATATCTTCTCTTTGAATTCCATATTCTTCTTTCCATCTTTTATTTTCTTCTTGATAACGATAAAGAATTAATTTTTTTGCTTCTTCTATATCTTTAAAAGGTTCTGTACTTTTTCGATTTGGATCTAAAAAAGCTCTTTTTACCGCCACATCGATATCTACTTTTAAATAAACTTTAAATGAATCTGGAACTGCGTACCATCCAAGCTTAGCGTCAATGATTAAAAAATCATGCTTATTTGCATAATCACTTGCACTCTTTTCAATCTCTCTATCTAAATCTGGATGCTCATTTAAATAGACCTGAAATTCTGTAATGGACATTCCCATTTTTTTTGCTAATTCTCTTACATATTGCCCATTTCGATAGACCTCATAGCCTAACTCTTCTTGTAAAAATCTCGTTAAGGTTCCTTGTCCACTTGCATGATCACCTGTGATCGTAATAATATGTTTTTTCCCCATTTATTCTTCCTCTTTTTCTTCTTCTACAGATTCTTTCTCTTCTTCACAAACATATTCTCCATGAATCTTTACACGAACGGTTCCATTAGCAATCTCTGTACCTGCAATATCTACTGCATCTTTAATACAAGGATCTCCCTCTATTACTCTTTTATTTTCAATATTTCTTGCTCTTTTTGCTAGAGCTAAAGCTGCTTCATATCTATTTCCCACTTTTGGTAATATTTGTTTTACATTAGGATCTGATAACATTTTTATTCCTCCTTCAAATTTACATACTATATATTATATACTATTTTCCTTGATTTGTAAATATGTTACATAAGGCTTTAAAGCTACTCTTTCTTAAATTCAACAATGGTTGTAATACCACAAGGTAAAAAAAGATCACTATTTTTTTGTTTTAATCCAATCTCATCAAAAGTAATATTTTGTACCTTTTTGTGTGACAATACTTGTCCTAACACATTTGCAATAATGGTTCCTGATAATCCACCTGTATAAGTATTAACAAGCATAAATAATGGTTTATCACTTAATATCTGTGAGCATAATTCTATTAAATGATAAAAATCTTTCTCAATGCTCCAAACCTCTCCATTTTTTCCTCTACCATAAGAAGGTGGATCCATAATAATAACATCATATTGGTTTTTTCTCCTAATTTCTCTTTGGACAAATTTTAATACATCATCTACTAAAAATCGTACTTTTTTATCTTTTAAACCACTAACTGCTAAGTTTTCCTTAGCCCAACTTGTCATTCCCTGTGAAGAATCTACATGGCAAACACTTGCACCTGCAGAAGCACAAGCAACACTTGCGCCACCTGTATAGGCAAAAAGATTTAATACTTTTACTTCTTTTCCTTTTTTAGTTTCATTTGAAATTTTCTCTATCATATAATCCCAGTTAACTGCTTGTTCTGGAAATAGTCCTGTATGTTTAAATCCCATTGGTTTAATTTGAAATGTTAAATTTTGATAAGAAATTTTCCAACTTTCTTCCATTTTTTGTAATATTTCCCAATGACCTCCTCCGGTGCTACTTCGGATGTATCTTGCATGAGCTTTTTTCCAAAGTTCTGGATTTTGCTTCTTTTTCCAAATAATTTGTGGATCTGGGCGTATTAAAATATACTTACCCCATCTTTCTAATTTCTCTCCATCTGCCATATCTAATAACTCATATTCTTTCATTTTTTTACTATAACGCATATTCTTTCTCCTTTATCATACAATCTAATAGGTGTTTTTTATGAAATATTTCCATACATATAAATTAAATCAAATGATTAAAATATTCCTTTTTATATTGACATTAAGCATACTACTTTTTCTTTCAAAAGAAAATTTTGAATCCGTAAAAAATAGTACCACCTTATTTTTAAGTAGTGTGTTTCCATCCCTATTTCCTTTTATTTTATTTACCACTATTATACTAAATACCAATCTATACTCCTTACTAGAAAAACTATTTGGAAAAATACTTTCTAAAATATTTCACGTTCCTCCAGCTTCTAGTATAGCCATTTTAACAGGATTTCTATGTGGATTCCCTATGGGAGCAAAAAGTGTAGAAACTTTGTATGAAACTCAAAAAATTTCTAAGCAAACTGCCATAAAACTTCTCTTTTTTGTAAATAACTGTAATCCTTCATTTATCCTGTCTACAATTGGAATTGGTATTTTTTACGATAGCAAAATTGGCTGGATACTTTTTTTATCCCATTATCTTTCAGCAATCCTCATAGGAATAGTTTCCAGTCGAATTTGTTCTACTAATATTATACACAAAACTTCCGATTTTTCAAATATTCCTAGTAAAAAAGAAAGTATCATCTCTACTACTAGTGCTTTTGATATTTTAAAAAAGTCTCTAAATCAAACTTTTTTAACTTTATTAAATATATTTGGATTTATGACATTATTTAATTTACTATTTTCTGTTTCTAGTATCTTTTTAAATTATATGACTTCCAATACGACTTTACTTGCTTTCCTTTCTTGTATCTTGGAAGTAACAAAAGGATGTAAAGATATTAGTTTACTTCCAATATCTTCACTAGAACAAATTACCTTTGCTTCTTTTGCATTAGGATTTAGTGGCTTTTGTATTATTTTTCAGATTTACTCCGTTTTACCAAAACTACAGCTAAAACTAAAAAATATTGTTATTCCTAAACTAATACAAGGTATACTTTCTGCCATCATCACATATATTTTACTAAGATTTACTAATATATATTCTTCCCCTTTAGCAAGTGTTTTTAGAAATCATGATTCCTATTATGTAGAATATATTCATCAGCTTAGTAACTCCTACATCCTTTCTACCATTATTTTAATACTTGGTATTACCCTTTTCTATATCTTTGAAACGGTTCGAGAACAAAAAAAGTAGCAAGTTTCATTGCTACTTAATTAAAGAAGGGGGGTAAACATTCAAATTGTTTACAGTTATATTATTAGTAAAAAATGATAAAATATACCAAAGGAGGTAATATTTTTGGATAAAAATCAAAATTTTTATGATCCATATAATTTTAATGTACAGCAACCTAATATTCCACCCTCTATGCCTATGATGAATAATACAAACGACATTCCACAAGACATTGCAGGTCTTCCTAATCCAGCTATGTATTATGATCAGCAATATATGTATTATCGCTATTTAACACAAGTCGTTGAATACAAAATTAAGGTAAAAGAATTAGAAAGGTTAGCAAATACCAATTCATAGCAAAAGCACATAGAGAAACATTTCCTCTCTATGTGCTAAATTTATATAACCATTCCTCCGTTAGGACTAATGACTTGTCCTGTTATATAGCTTGCTTCATCCGAAGCTAAAAATCTAACGACCGTTGCTACTTCCTCAGGACTGCCAAAACGGCTTAGTGGAATTTCTTCTTTTAATGCTTCACATTCTTCTTCTGTAAGCTTTTGATTCATATCCGTTTGAATGACACCAGGTGTAACTGCATTGACTCTAATATTCGAAAGACCTAATTCTTTTGCAAGTGCTTTTGTCATACCAATGATGGCAGCCTTAGAAGTAGAATAATTTACCTCACATGAAGCTCCCACCATCCCCCAAATAGAAGAAATATTAATAATACTTCCTGACTTTTGGTGAAGCATATATTTTTTTAAAGCACTTTGTGTTACATGAAATGTTCCAGCAACCGTTACATCTAGCATTTCATTTAAATCTTGTTCTGTAATATCAGTAAATAGTTTATACTCACAAATTCCAGCGTTATTTACAACAACATCCAAAGAACCAAATGTAGAAAGAACACTATCTATCATGTTATCTACTTCTTTTCTAGAAGAAATATCCGCCCCATAAATCATACAAGAAACGCCTTGTTCTTGCAATTCTTCTTGCAGTTTTTTGGCTAAATCAAAAGAAGTATGATAATGAATACAAATTTGATATTCTTGTTTTGCAAATTCATAAGCAATGGCTCTTCCAATTCCCTTTGCTGCTCCTGTTATTAATACTGTTTTTTTCATACCTTATCACTCTTTTCTTTTTTCTTAATCATCACCATAATCATAGCTCCCGCAATAATTGGTAAATAAAATGTGTACATTCTCCAAAATAGTATTCCCATATTGATCGTCTCAGGGGTAAAAAACTTTTTAAATAATATTAAGAATCCACCTTCTGCAGCAATTCCAGCCCCTGGGATAGGTACAAAAGCCATTACCATACTTAAGAAAGCTTGTGCTGATAAAATCTTAATAAAAGGAACTCCCCCTAAACCAAAAGATCGGTATACCATATAGGTAACGGAGAAAAAGACTGTATGTTCTATAATAGAAAGAATAACTAATTGTAATGTCATCTTCTTTTCCTTTTTCAAAAGCTTGAAATTATCATGAAATTTTCCTAAACTCTCTTTTAAATGTTCAAGCTTTTGATCTACATTTTTTAATAATTTTATTTTTCCTAAAAGGCGAATTCCAAAACTAGCAAGTTTAAATACAAACTCTTGATTAACACCTACTAGAATTAAAAATATAATGACTGCTAAATTTACCAAAAATCCAATTAAAGCTAGATTCATAAAATTGCTAACAAGTCCTTTAAAATAGGAAAATTGGAATACAATAATCATAAAAGTATATATTACAAGCGTAATTTGATAAATTAAAAATCGAATCAAAAGAATACTTGCACTATCACTTACACTTTTACCTTCTCTTACAAGAGATACCGCTTGCATAGGTTGGCCTCCTGAAGAAAACGGGGTTAAACAGTTAAATAATTGTCCTATCATCGTAACACGAAAACTATTTCTAAAACTTTGATTAGGATACATTTTCTTAGAAATAATATATAAATTTAAAGTTTCCATAAGCCAATAGATCAGCATACAAACAAGACCTAAGATCATCCATGTAATCTCTACATTTTGAAGTACCATTGCAATATTATCTATCCCATCTACTTTAATTACATAAAATAATAGCCCTAAAAATACGGCTATAATAAACCCTATATTAAACGCCATTTTTATCCATTGTTTTTTATTTTTCATTTTCTTACTCCATACTTTTTATATCCAAATTTTACTTTATAGTATATCCATTTTGCACTTTTTTATTATAGCATATAACGATTCTTAGTGCAATAAGATAACGTGTATATTACAAAAGCGTAACATACACGTTATAACTTCTTTTATACAATTTCTGGAGGCTCTTCCTCTTCTCTTGCTGGTTGCTCTTCTTCTACATGTTTCTTTGCTTGATATTTTGGATCATATTTTTCAAAATATTCTTTTTGTACATCTTCTGTTGCAAATTTTTGTATTTTTCTATCTCCAGGATTCCATTTTCCAAGTCCAATCATGATATTAATTTCTTCTGCAGTTAATAGTTCACTTGGTTGAATAGCTTCCCCACGATCCATTTTTCCTCTTAAATCATTTACTTTTTTCTGAATTCCAACAGTACTATCATCTACTCTATCTTGAGCAGCAGCTAAAGAAACAGGATCAACTCTAATGGTTGTAGGATTATTATCTGCAGTAAGTGCTTCTAGTCTATCTCCATTATTAATATAATACATATACTGAGCATATTCTTCAAAAGAAAGCTTTTCTCCATTATCTAATTTATCTTTGATACTTTGTGCAAATTCTTCTTTTATTCTTTGATACTCTCTATCAATTTTTTGTTGCTTTTCATCTGCTCTTTCGTCATCCCCTCTTGTTTGTCCCCCTAATTCTTCTTCAAAACTACCTTGTTCACGTGATTCTCTACTATATGGCATCGTTTTTACTCTAGCAGACATTTCTTTTATTTTCTCCATTTGTGCAAATCCTTTTCCAGTTCTTACAACATCTCCAAAGATACGATCAAATGCTTTTTCACTATCTGCAAGCCTTACTTGCACATCTGCAATAAGTTCTTTCCTCTCTTTTTTCTCTTCTGATGTTAAATTAGGATCATTTAAAGATGTTTGTAACTCTCTTATCTCTTTTAATCTTTCTTTTCTTTGTTCTTCATGTCTTGTCAAAGCATCTTCTATTAATCTTTTAGCACTAGTATCTAAAGAATCATAATCAAATAATGCTGGAGCATTTTTACTCGTTGACATACCAAATAGGCTTCTTCTAACAGGATCAATATATTTTTTTAATTTATCATACTCTTCACTATGAACATCTACGCCTAGTACTTCTGATAATGGATATCTTCCATCTGGTTTTCTACGAGCTTTTTCTACTTTCATAACATATGCTTTATACTTCGTTTCTATATTTTTAGAATAAGTTTCTAACAAAGCACGATCCGTCTTTGAAAGCTTTCCACCTTCACTTAATAATTTTTCAGTTGCTTCTTCAACAGTTTTTAATTCACCATTTTTTAAGGCTTTTGCTCTATCCATGTCATTTAATTCACTATATTTTTTAATAATATCTAATGCTTTTGTTACATCCAAAGTGCCTTCATAAGCAAGTAAATATTCAATTTTTTCTAATGGTTCCTCTTGCTCGGGTTGTTCAGAAGAATCTCTTTGCGGATTTTCCTGTTGTCTTTGTTGTCCAGTCTGGCCTTCAGCAGTTCTTGTAGTACTTGCTTGTTGTGGCATAGCACCCCCAACAAAAGGAATTGAATATCCTCCCATAGCAGGTTGTTGCATTCCTTGAGCACTTCTTTGTTGTGCTCCTGTTCCTGCTCCAGCGCCCGTATCTGCACTAGGCTCTTGTCCTTCATCTTGTTCTCTTTCTCCTGAATCACCGCTTTGTCTGCCAGCTCCACGCTCTCCGCCGTTTTCTCTTTCATTTTTCTTTTTTTGCAAACTATTTTTTACCATTGGCTCTTTTGGATGGAAAATCCCATCAGCAATTTCGTTTAAATTGGTTTTTTGTCTATTCATTTTATCGCCAAATGTATGTAATTCTTTTTTAATAAATCCTAATTGTTGATCAAATTGATCTGTTAAAAAAGTTTGATACTGTGTCAATTCCGCAAGTTCTTTTTCTAGTTCTGCTCTTTTAGGATCATCTGCTTCCATTCCTTCTAAATCAGAATTAATTTGTTCAATTCTTTGTGTTGTTGTATTTAATTCTTGCTCTTTTGCTTCCATATATTTTCTTAGATTTTCTTCTTCTTGTCTTTTTAATTCTTGTTTTTCTTCAAAAAAAGCTTCTGCTTTTGCCTTTAATTGTTTATAAAAATCTCCTTCAGGATCTGTAAATTCCTTCATAATTTTTTGGTATTCTTCATCAGGAAGCCTAGTTAATTTTTGATCCTCTTCTTTTCCTTCATTTAATTCTGCAAGTTTTTGTTCTTTTGCAACATTTACTTTTTCATGAAGTTCTTTTTTTAGTTTAAACATACTCTGTACTTCACTATATAATTTTTCATGTGTTTTCTTTAAATTCTTTACACTTGCCTCCATTTGTACTTTTAAATTAGAAGCAGTTCCATTTTCTTCCATTTTCAATTCCTCCTAACACTTTTAATAAACCAGTTCTTTTAACGAAGCAATGAATTCATTAAATTCATTATCCACTTCTTCTATTTTTTCATAGCTTTTTTCTATTTCCTTAAATTTTAGCTCTATTTCTTCAACTGACATACTCACATACCACCTTCCACTCATTTGAAACATTTCTATTTAATATTATAATATATGCAAAAAAAAATGTCAACACTATATAAGTGTGACATTACTAATTTACATAATTTTTAACTATTTTTTTGATAATTCCAACTATCTCTACACATATCTTCTAGACTCCTAGTTGCAACAAAATCTAACTCTTCTTTAGCTTTTGTTGGATCTGCATAACAAACAGCAATATCTCCAGCACGTCTTGGCGCAATTTTATATGGCACTTTTACATGATTTGCATTTTCAAAAGCTTTTACCATATCTAAAACACTATAACCTACACCCGTTCCTAAATTATAGATATGTAATCCTTGATGATCTTTTCTTAATTTTTCAAGTGCTTTAAAATGGCCAATTGCAAGGTCAACGACATGGATATAATCTCTTACACCTGTTCCATCTTTTGTATCATAATCATTTCCAAAAATAGATAATTCTTTTAAGCTACCTGCTGCTACCCTTGCAATATATGGCATTAAATTTGCTGGAATTCCTTTTGGTTCTTCTCCTATTAAGCCACTTTCATGAGCACCTACAGGATTAAAATATCTTAAAATAGCAATATTCCATTCAGGATCTGAATGATATAAGTCTTTTAAAATTTGTTCTACCATATATTTAGAAGTTCCGTATGGATTGGTTGTTCCTCCTGTTTTTGTTTCCTCTGTAATAGGTACCTTTTCAGGATCTCCATATACTGTTGCAGAAGAACTAAATACCAATGTTTTAACACCATGTTTTTTCATTGTATTTAATAGCACAAGCACGGTAGATACATTGTTTATATAATATTCTACAGGTTTTTGAACAGATTCTCCTACTGCTTTATATGCTGCAAAATCGATCACCGCTTCTATATGATTTTCTGTAAAAATTTTATGAAGCACGGTTTCATCTATCATATCTCCTTCATAAAATCGGAATTCTTTTCCTGTAATTTCTTTAATTTTATCTAATACTTCCGGTTTGCTATTAGAAAAATTATCTAATAATACCAAATCTTCTCCTTGTTTTAATAATTCTACGCTTGTATGTGAGCCTATATATCCAGCTCCTCCTGTAATTAATATTGACATAGTTTTCCTCCTTTAATTATCTTTATGAAATAATCCTTTCCACAAAGTCTTGATATGGGAAGCAAAAAATTGTTCTGCTTTTTTTCTTGCTAAATTCCCTATTTCTACTCTTTGAACACGATCTTCAATTAATTCATTTATTTTTTTAGCCATTTCAACTTTGCTTCTATCTTTAATTAAAAATCCGTCTTCTTGATCTGAAATAATTTCTTTTGGCCCTACTTCAATCTCATAGCTAACACATGGTAAATAATGTGCCATTGCTTCTACTAATCCTAATGAAAAACTTTCTGTAACAGAAGTTAAGGCAAAAATAGCAGAATGATTTAACTCTTCCTCTATTTTCTCACCAGAAAGCCTTCCTGTTAAAATCACTTTATCATTTAGTCCTAATTCTTTTATCATTTTTTCTAGTTTTTTTCTTTGGCTACCTTCTCCTATTATTTTTAAAGTCCAATCTGGATGTTCTTTTTGTACCAAATGAAACACTTCAATCAATGCTGGGAAATCTTTTACTTCCTCTAATCTTCCAATGCTAATAATTTGTTTACTATTTAAATCAATGTTTACTTCTTCTTTTGGATCTTCTATCATATTCGGAATGTACATGACTCTAGGCCTTTTTTTACATTCCTTTAGCCAAAGGTCATATTGTTCCTTTGCCTTTTTGGTCATCACAATTAAATAATCTACATGAGAAAACGATTTGGTTACCTTCCTTTTATAAGAAGGGGTATTGATGTAGGAATGCTCTTGAGAAATGATTACAATATCATCTCGTTTAAATTGCTTAGAAAATTCAATACGTGAAGATACCAAATAATTGGTATCAATCTCTTCTACAATTTTTCCAATATGAAAATATCTTGTATATAGTAGTTTGATAGATTTTTTTAGTTCTTTAAAAAACTTTCCTATCTGCACCTTTTTAAGAGCTTGTAAAAGTTCTTTTTGATTAGGGCCATAAGGCAAAATGTATTTTACTTTTACTCTTGGATCCAAAGGATAGAAACTTTTTCCCAATATATCATAAATCGATACAATTTCCACTTCATATTCATCTACTAAGCTATTTGCAAGTGTGGTGACTTGCCTTTCAATTCCACCATAGTTTAAATGCAATACTAAAAAAGTAACTTTTTCCATTTTTTACCCCTCTTTTATATTTATTTTTTCTTTAATAATATATTGTGGTCTACACTTGCTTTCTGCATAAATATGAGAAATGTATTTTGCCATAATCCAAATGGAAATTAATTGTACACCTGCAAAAAAAGTAATACTTACCATTAAAGATGTCCAACCAACCGTTAAATTTCCAAATTCAAAAATATAGGAAAGTAAAGCATAAATTAACACAATAATGGAAATGGCAATGGAAATAACACCAATCCCTCCAATAATTTCAAGAGGTTTTGTAGAAAATCCAATAATTCCATCTGTAGCAAGTTTTAACATTTTTTTCAAAGGATATTTTGTTTTTCCAGCAAAACGTTCTTGTCTTTCATATTCATAAGGAATTTGCTCAAATCCGGTCCAACTAAAAAGACCACGTAAAAATTTATTGTGTTCTGGTAAAGAATTAATTACTTCAATTACCTTTCGATCTACTAATCTAAAATCCCCTGTATCTTTTGGAATTTCTACATCTGATAATAAATTTAATGCTTTATAAAACATGCTAGCACTTAATAGCTTAAAAGTAGATTCTCCTTTTCTTTTCTTCCTTTTTCCATAAATAATATCGTTACCCTGCTCCCATAAACTTAACATTTCAGGTAATAATTCAGGTGGATCTTGTAAATCTGCATCAATAATTAAAATTGCGTCCCCTGTTACATATTTTAAACCTGCAGTAACCGCATTTTGATGTCCAAAATTTCGAGAAAAAGAAAGAATTTTCACTTGTTCATCTTGTGTAGCAAGTGTCTTTAAGATTTTTAAAGTTTGATCCTTGCTTCCATCATTAATAAAAATAAACTCATGTTGATATTTATTTTTTAATGCTTCACAAACTTTTTTTAATCTATGATAGCATTCCTCTACTACCTCTTCTTCGTTGTATACAGGAATTACTACCGATATTTTTTTATTCATAAACTTCTCTCCTTAGTTTTCATTTTCTAACTATGTTCCACTAATTCCTCTTTTTTGCGAAAAACAATGTATTTACTCATAAAATAGTTGGCAATAATCACAATCACATTAGACAATACTTTTACCAATATATCATTAAAAGCAAATAAGGTAATTCCAACAAACATGACTACCATATCGATTCCAAGTGATAATATTCGTACAATTAAAAAAGTAATAAATTCCTTAGAATTTTCTTTTTTAGATTTATTTTTACTATCAAAAACATATAATTTGTTGGTAATATAAGCAACAAGTACCGCTAAAATCCATGCAATCACATTACTTACAAGATAATTTACATGAAAAATACTTGCTAAAACTCCATAAGTTACTACATTAATAACCGTTGTGATACCGCCAAATAATAAATAAAGTAAAACAGGTCCTTTTTTCTCATCTTTGCATAATCTAATATATTCTGTTCCTAATAATATTCCAGCTACACATAATGTTAACATATTAATATATTGATACCTATAATCCGGTGCAGGAATTGCTGGAAGTAAACTAATTGCGTTAAAAATCATTGGCACCAGCACAAGCAAATACTTCTTATTATTTTTTAATTTACAAACAATTGCTATCAAAATAATACTTAAATATAGCTGAACTGCTGGCGTATAAAATAATAATCTTGTAATTTTATTTTCTTGTGTCCATTCAAAGAATTGTACATAAGTTTCGTATAGCTTTTGAGATATTGGCCTTGTTTCAAAACTATAGCTTTCTGCAACATCATTTGTAACCGCTCCAATATACGGAAGATTTGGTTGTCTTACATCCCAAATAATTTTGGTTAAATTAAAATAATGTTTGATAATTGTCATTGGATTTTGAAGGGCATATTTTATAACAATTTCTTTTAAAGCTGTTCCATTCTCTTCTAAAGCCTTTTCATTTAACTCCTCACAAAATATAATGGTATTATGTGTAATAGGGGTATAATTATTTTTCCAAATTTCTATATCTAATATCTCATTTAATACTTCTAAATCTGCTTCATCAGTGATATCACCATTTGCTAATAATGCTCCTGTCATATGCAAGAAAACACCTTGTGTATATTTGGTATTTCCTTCTTGTATTGGTAATAATTTTTCTGGTAATTTTCCAATGATTAATAATATCAAAAACATCAATGCAAAACATACATATTTTTTAAAATATTTTTTTCGTAATGCATGGAAAAATAAAATAAGCATAGTAAGTCCAATAATCACTAATCCATTATGACGAATCAGACAAATACAGACAAATAAAATAGCTAATATGACATATTCATATTTTTTAAATTTAAAATCAATTTTAATTCCTTTTAAAATATAATAAGCAAATAATAATAAACTAAAACTATATAAAATATCTTTCCATAAAGTAACCGAATATAAGAAATTAACAGGGATAATACAGATGACAATGCACATTGCAAGTTGTACTATTTTTAACCATATATTATCCTCTTTTTCTCTTGTCACTTTACAAATGAGCGTTAAAGCAATTGCAAACACTAAAATTTGAACAATAGCAATCATAGTAGGACTATTCCAAATTCTAGTAATCAAAAATTCTAAAAATGTATGAAAAATAGGATGCCATGGATGATAAATACCCGTTTGTGTTTGTTCCCATTGTACATTGCTATCTGCCGTCATAATAGCAGGATAAAAAGCGATTAAAACTCCTCCGAGTATCATGCAAATTGTTACAAATATTAAAATGTCAAACCATTCTATTTTTTTTACTTTTTCTAGGATTGCAATCTTGTTATTTTCGTTTTCCATTTTAAAATCCTCCTATTTTTTGTTATTAATGGTTCTTAAAATTTCAAGCAATTCTTTATGCTGTCTTACAACGGTATCTAATATCACTCCTATTGCAAAAGAAAGTATTGCACAAATCATTACCCCTACCGCAAGGATCGCACTAGGAAATTTTAAAACAAGTCCTGTTTTTACATATTCTACAATAACAGGAATTCCAATTCCTAGAGAAATAACAAATAATATAAAAGCAATAATTAAGAAAAATGCCATTGGCTTATAATTTTTAAACATTTTAAAAATGGTAAATAAAACTTTAAAACCATCTCGAAATGTATTTAATTTAGAGGTGCTTCCCTTTGGCCTATCTCTATAATCAATTGGTACCTCTACAATACTATAGTTCCTATCTAAAGCATGAATGGTCATTTCTGTTTCAATTTCAAAACCTTTACTAAGAATAGGAAAATTTTTAACATAATCTCTATTAAATACACGATATCCTGTCATAATATCTTTTAATTTGGTTCTAAATAAAAAGTTAATACTAAATTTTACCAAGTTGTTTCCAAAATCATGAAAATGTCTTTTGTTTTCCTGTGTATAAGTTCCATTTGAAAGTCTATCTCCAATTGCCATATCTGCTCTTCCAGAACGCACTTCTTCAATCAAACCATGCACTTGATTTGCAGGATAGGTATTATCTCCATCTACCATAACATAAATATCTGCTTCTATATCACGAAACATAGAACGAATAACATTTCCTTTTCCTTGTTTATATTCATTTACTACAATTGCTCCTGCTTTTTTCGCAATTTTAGCAGTTTTATCTTTCGAGTTATTGTTATAAACATAGATATCTGCATTTGGTAATTCTTTTTTAAAATCC
This sequence comes from uncultured Clostridia bacterium, assembly GCA_944386605.1. Lineage (GTDB taxonomy): Bacteria > Bacillota > Clostridia > TANB77 > CAG-465 > CAG-465. The sequence continues at coordinate 57,263 of CALXBS010000002.1, forward strand.
TTAACTACTTTTTCTATGGTTAATTCTTCATTATAGCAAGGAATTAATACTGCAATTTTTTCTTCCATACTACTTTTCCTCCTCTTTCTTGAATACATTTTTTATTTTTTTAGCAATTCTTTTTGCTCGAATTCCTACAGAAACAAAAGCATCTACGACTCGGTTCATAAATTTTATATTTTTCCTTCTAAAAAACAGTTTAATTTTTTCAGGTCTACTTGTCCAAGTAGCATCGTAGTGATGAATCATACAGGTATGATCTGTATATATATTATTTTGATGATCATAACTTAACGGATAAAAATACTCTCTAGGGTAAATATAAATCTTTGTATTATTTTTTTCTAAAATCGTAATTTGAGTCTTATCAAAGTTTTCATCTAATCCAAATTTCTCTTTTAAGGTAGCCGTAAAAAGCCTTGGAATGCTAATCTTAAACAAATCCTCTGTTTCAAACTGCTCAAAACTTTCATATAGTTTTACCATTTCTGTAATAAAAGGATGATTTTTCTCTTTTGCATAAATCACACCTGCTGCGATCATTCCAGAATCTTCTACTCCAAAAAAGAAATCATTTTGTAGCAAAGAATCAATGTTTTTAGTAATTTCCATATCGGTATCAAAATAAATTCCACCATATTCTTTTAACACTTTCATTCTAGCATAATCGGATACAAAAGCCCATTTTTTCTTTTCATAAGCTTGTTTTACAAACGCACAACTATTAAAATCAAAGTTATCCTCATTCCATAATTTAATTTCATAATCTGGTAAAAATTTTTTCCAACTTTTGATACATTTTTTAGCAAGTTTGGATAGTGGTTTTGGCCCAAACCAACAATAATGTATAATTTTTTCGCTCATATTCTCCTCCTTTTTCAATCAAACAATGATATATTTTAAAGCCTTTTTAAGAATGCCATTTAATAAAAAGGCGAATTGATAAAAAAAAAAAAAATGAACTAGTTTGGTATAAAATTTTCTTAGTTTTCTACCAGATTGCAATTCATTTTTTATAAAATACGGATTTTTATTCATTTTCTGATGAATCGGCTTTATTTTTTTACAGAAAACTCTAGTTAATTGATAACGCTTCCAAAAGTGCTCTACCTTGCTTAAAGGAAGTAATAATTCTTTATTTAAACGCCATGTATATGCAGAATATAACGCTTTATCTTTATCTTCCTGTGGAATATTTAAAGCTTCTACTCTTTCAAACAAAATTTCAAAGATATCAATCATCTGAAATTTTTTCTCATCAAATCCTGATCGCATAATCGAGTTAGGACTTAAGAAATATTTATAATTCATATTCGGAATATAAACAATTTTTTTTGCTGTTAATAATATGATCAATGTAGTTGCTAAGTCCTCATAGCGTAAGCCTTTTGGAAAAGTAAGATCCTTAAAGTAATCTTTTAAAATCACTTTATTACAAGAAGATGGCATAATGGAAATATCAATACATCCCCATTTATCATCTTTTATTTTAGGATTTTTAGCATGTACACGATGATTTTGGGAAATGTCTTCACCAATTGCTTCCCAGTCACAAATAACGACATCTGCTTGCTCTTTATCAATTTTTTTAAATACATCTTGATAAAACTCTTCTGCAATGTAATCATCGGAATCAATAAAGCTAATATATTTTCCTTTTGCTTTTAAAATACCGTAATTTTTGGTATCCCCTAGTCCTGAATTTTCCTTTTTGCAATAATAGATATACTCTTGATATTTGCTCAAATACGGAAGCATAATTTCATCGGTATTTCCTTTTGATCCATCATTAATTACCAAGATCTCGGTAGTATCTTTCATAAATTCTACTGCCTGAATTACAGAATCTAAACATCTTTTTAAATAAGGTTCTGTATTATATACTGGTATTATAACAGATAATTTGATTTCTTTCATCATAACCCCTTAACTTTCCATAAATATTTTAAATTTTTCTTTTACTTCCTGCTGATATTCTTGTTTCCAAATTTGATATAATTCTAAAATTTCTTCTTTCTTTTCAATTGCAATTTGTGCTTTTTTTGCAATTTCATGAATACTATCTTCACTATTTACAATTAAATAAGAAGCAAGTTTCGAATTTTTAAAATAATGATGATTATTACCCGTTAAACAAGGCACTCCTACTTCTAAACTTTCCAAAGGAACTACTGGTGAACATTCTGTAAATGTAACATATAAATTAACATCGTTTTGACTCATTCTATTTAGCAATTCTTGCCTTGGTAAATAGGTTAACTTTTCATCACGAATCGAAATATTCATTAATTTGCAAAAATCCTTTACAAGAGGACTTGCAGGAATCACATCTACTACTGCATGATTTAAAAGAGAAACACTACTTAACTGATTAAATGTATTTTTTTCCCAGCGGTTTCCAGCAGAATAAATACCCACATAAACATGTCCTTCTTTTTTTGGAAGGAGTACCTTAGGATTTGCAGATAATTGTTCAATTCCATTTTCAACAAAATAAGCAGGATAACCTTTTTCTTGATAAAATAAAGCCATACTTTCTTTTAAAAAACCAATACTTGTGATCACTTTTTTCTCTGCTAATTCTAATACCTGATCTAAAAAATGTTCCTCCCCACGATAACCAAACATGCTGTGACTACCGTGCCATAGAAATTTTATTTTTATTTTAGAATTTTGAAGATGGATGTATTCTGCTAACTCTTTATATCCATAAGCCATTGTTCCAAATATAACCTGCTTAGGATTTACATAAGCTACTGTTTCTGCCACTTCTATAATTTCCTTTGGATTTAATAATTCTGGTAAGGAAATAGAAGCAGAAAACATGCTTTTAGTAGAATTCATAATCCCAATACATTCTGGATTATAAAAAGCAAGAACTTCACTTTCTTGGCGATATTTTTTAATTTCTTCTATTATCTTTTTCATATTCTTTTCTTGATAAGAAAAGATACGTCTTATATTCTTTAAGTGTTTTTTCACATTATCACTCCATATTTTTTATCACATTGCTAAAAAGCTTTTAACACTTTCTTGAGATTTTAAATCATATTCTTTTTTCCAATCTTGATATAGCATTAAAATCTCTTGCTTATGTTCTAAAGCATTTTGTATTTTTTGTTTAATAGCAATTACATCATCTTCTCTTTCTACTATTAAATATTCTTTTAACTGGTCATATCCTTCAAAGTAATGATGATTATTGCCTGTTAAACAAGGAATTCCTACTTCTAAACTTTCTATTGGAAGCATAGGTGCACATTCTGAAAATGTAACATACAAATTAATATCATTTTGTGCCATTCTTTTTAATAACTCTTCTCTTTTTAAGCCATGTTCTATTCCTGTTACTTCTAAATTACAATTTCCAGCAAATTTTTTAGCCTCAAAACTAAGAGGAACGATATCTAATACTGCACCAGGAATTAAAGAAGAAGCTGCAATCTGTGAATACATATTTTTTCTCCAGTTGGTTCCAGCAGAATAAAGTCCAATTTTCGTTTGAATATGTTCCTTTTTTTCCAAAGTAACATTTTCTAATAACTGCTTGTCTAACCTAACTGTATTTTGGACAAAACATGTCTTATAGCCTTGTGCTTTATAAAAAGAAATGATACTTTCCTTGCAAGAAGCAAATACATCAATAATACCTTGTTTATGAAGTAAGATAACCTCTTGATTGATTTTCCAGTTTTCTTCTTCTAAAACTTGTGAATGCGAACCATGCCAAAAGCATTTTAATTTAATTGCAGGATTTTGTTCTTTTAATCTTTTTGCAAGTTTTTCAAATCCATGGCAAAAGCCGCTAAAAACAACCTGTTCTACTTGCGTTTCTAAAATTTTGGTACATACCAAATCAATTAAACTATTAGAACGTAATTCTTGCAAAGGGACTAAATTTTCAAAAAGCTCCTTAGTTGCACTGGTTACTCCCATCCATCTAGGATTATGAATCGTAATATAGGAAACCTTTTTCTCTTTGTAGGTTTGTAAAATTTCACAAGCATTGGTAACACTTTCTTCTAAATCCTTTTTACAAATATCTTTTCCCATTTTTTGCAAAATATGATATTTTTTACTTGCTAACTGAAAACGCACTGCTTGGAAACAGTTCATAAAATATGGATACCCTTGGGGTTTGGTTTTTCGAAAAACTTTGAGTCTTAATTTTTGCTTTTTACTAAGCTTTGTTTCATTATGATAAATGGCTTTTGTATTTTCCGAAAAATCTTTCCCACATTTTTCATAATCGAGTGGATAAAAATAATCATACGGATATGCAAAAGAATTTTTAGCAAGCTTTACAAAAGAGCAAAACTTTGTATCTAATTTTTTATCAAAAACTTTTGACAAAATCTCTGTAATATTTAAAGCCTCTTTCTTTTCCATTTCCTCTAATATTTTTTGGATATAGACATTATTTTTTCCCTTGCTCCACATCATATTACTACATATTCTATTTTCTGTATCATAGGCAATAAAAAAATCATTTTCAAGTAAAGGATCTAAGTTTCCTACTAACTCAAAATCTCCTATCACCAGCAATCCTCCAATTCGGTATAGTAATAAAAAACGAATGTATTCTTGTAATAGCGGATGATCTTTTAACATCGCTACTTTTTTTAAATCCTCCGCTGAAATTGCTTTGATATTTTTTAAAGCAGAGATAATATTTTGCTCTTCTATATTCAGTACATTTATTTTAAAATTTTTTAACTTTTTGTACTCTTCTTCACTTTTTTGATTACAATAAAAACAAGTTAATATTTTTTCCATAAGTCACCTTTCTTTTTTATTTAGGCGAAAAAGTGTAAGCATCATTATATGTTTTTTTAATCATGTTTACACTTTTTATACTAAGATTTTTTTCCCTTTCCTATCACCCATTTATAAAAGGCAGTTATTTTGGTTGCATGTAACACTTTAATAAATCCTCTCCATACTCTATAACGCCATAAAATATCTCTTATACTAGGTTTTGCTGAAAAACTAGATAATTGCTCCATGGTATATAAGTCTACTGGGAAAAAGGATGGATTATTTTGCAAATACATTGCTCCATTAGCAAGTGAAATGTTATAAATCTCATCTCCATATTCTTGATACAATTTCTTGTGATTTTTGGTGATAAGCTCTGTTAGATATAACATGTTATTTTTGTTAAATCCTCTTGCCATAGAATCTTTTCTAACCCTATAAAGAGATAGATATTCTGGAATACATACTCCAAAACAAGAATGCTCTGCAAGTGAAATCCACATATCATAATCTTCCATTCCAAATTCCATTTCTACTCGATTTTTTCCATATTGCAAAAAGTCTTGTTTTCTAATTAAAGTATTAGCATTTAACATATTATGGCATAACAAATAAGGTAATTGTGTATCAAAAGTCGTCCACCCACCATCATTTGCACCAAAATATCTTACAAAACTAAATACATATGATACATTTTCATAGGTAGATAAGATACGTATTGCTTTTTCATACATGGTTTTTTCTACCATATCATCAGGATCTAGAAAAGCAATATATTCTCCTTTGGCATGTTCTGCCCCAACATTTCTTGCATTAGCTAATCCACCATTTGGAATATCTATAACCATAATTCCTTTTTGATGGCGATATTTTTCCAATGCTTCTATACTTTTTTCTTCTGTAGAACCATCATTTACAATAATAATCTCATTATTTTTATAAGTACTATCTAGAATACTTTGTACAGCATCGTCTAGATACGCTCCCATATTGTAATAAGGAATGACAACAGATAAACAAGGATTTTTACCTGTTTTTACAAAACCTTGATACTTAGATGTATCATTTAAAAATGGGTATTTCGTTGGAAGTGCTTCTTGTTTTTTTTGAGCAATGACTTCTTTAAAAAAGTCTTTTCTTAATTTTAAATTATTTTGAACATTACACATTGCATAAATTCTTTTTTGAGCATTCTTCCCTATTTTGCCTAATTTTTCTTTTGAAAGTCCCCATACAAGTTTTACCTTTTCATACATATCATTTGGAATGTCATGATCAAAAATATAACCATTTACGCCACTTTCAGCCACCATTTCTGCTTGGCCTCCCTGTTTAGAGGCAATGACTACTTTTCCAAGCCACATAGACATCAAGCAGGTATTTGGAAAGTTTTCATATAAAGATGGGACTAAAACCGCTCTTGCTTGTTTAATGTCCTTTTTCAAAATATCCGGCGGAGTATTAGGCTGAAAGATCAGTAAACCTTCTTGTACTCTTTTTTGATATTTTTTCTCTAGCATTTCACCCAAAAACTCATTTTTAGGGAAAAATACGGTATCTCCACCAATTAGTTTTAGTTTACATTTTTCTCCTTCTTGCCACAATTTTTCAAAAGTCTCTACCATCTGTTTAACACCTTTACGGTATTCTTTTCTTCCAAAATAGACAAATAAATCTTCGTCCATTTCCACATTTTCTAAAGATTCATCTTCTAGGCTTGACTCAAAAGGTAAAGGTATTACTTTGATTTCTTTAGTAGTATTAATATCTTTTAGTTTTTCTTTTAAAAACTGACTTGGGCAAAGAATTGCATCGGCAGCTTTGATACAATATCTTTCTAATTGTCCTATCCAATAATCTGGCAATTTGTAACTTGCAAATTTATTAACATCAAATAAGGCAAATTGTGGAGTATGAAGATGTACAACAACAGGTATATCTTTTAAAAATTCTCTATCAATATATCTTTGCTGGAAAATGTAATAACCAATTGCATTATATTCTTGAATCTCAATTATATCTGGTTTTTCGCCTTGCTCCAACAATTGCAAAATATATTGATAATACTGATAAGCAATAGATTGGATTTGCCCCATATAACGGTTATTTTCATCTTCTTTTAAAGTAAAACGACAAACTTGTAAATTTCCATTCTTACTTTCTTCTATTTTATCTTCATCATCTCTTACAATAACTTTTACTTTGTCTCCATTATCTGCATACATATTGGCTACATTTTCTACATATGTGCCAATTCCACCACCAAAATGTGGTGGAAATTCTAAGGTTAGAATCCAAATTTTCATTTTTTCCTCCTATATGTTAGCCTTGCTCTTGCAAATATGCGGCTGTTACTTCTTCTGTTGGACCATCCATTCTCATTTTTCCTTGATAAATCCAAATAGCACGATCACAAAAACTTTTTACCTGTGCCATACTATGCGATACAAAAACCATTGTCTTTTTCTTTTCTTTTAATTCTTGCATCTTTTTTAAACACTTATCTTGGAAATGCTGATCTCCTACTGCTAATATTTCATCAATTAGTAAAATATCTGCCTCTACATTAACGGCTATCGAAAAGGCAAGTCTCATATACATACCTGAAGAATAAGTTCTAACAGGTGAATCAATAAAATCTCCAAGTTCAGAAAATTCAATAATTTTATCAATTACTTTATCCACGTCTTTTCTACCTAATCCATAAATGGAAGCATTAAAATAAATATTTTCTCTTCCGGTAAAGTCTGTATTAAAACCAGCTCCTAATTCAAGCAAACTAGATACTTTTCCTTTAATAACAATTTCACCTTTTTCAGGATAAATAATTTTACTTAATAACTTTAATAAAGTTGATTTACCAGAACCGTTAACACCGATTAAAGCAACGGTTTCTCCTCTTGTAATATCACATGAAACATTTTCTAATACAACATGTTTTTGCTTTTTATTTCTTTTTAAATTTGTTAATCGTTCTTTTAAGAAATAAGCTTTATCTTCATAATATGTAAATTCTTTTGTTACATTTTTTACAGATATCACTACATCTTTATCACTTGTTTTCTTCTTTTTTGCCATATTTTAAACCTCCTCTGCAAAACGTCTTTGTAATTTAGAAAATATTAAGTATCCTATTACTAGCACAATCACTGCTTCTAAAGCAACAATTCCTAAGCCAGACATACTTGGTAATGTTTTATCATAAAGAATAGATTGGTATGCTACCATAATTCTTGTCATTGGATTTAACATATAAAGATCTCGATATTGCTCTGGTACCATAGATATACTATATAAAATTGGAGTTGCATACATCCAAATCATCATAATAGGATTCATCATATATTGAACATCTCTTACATATACATTTACTGCACTTAAAATAAGGACAATTCCAAATGTAAAAATAGATTGAATTAACAAAATAACAGGTAAAAATAGGGCTGTCCAAGAAATACCTACTCCACTAATTAACAAAGCAATAAAAATAATAACGGCACTAAATAAATAGTTAATAATATTACTAATAATACTTGCTAGTGGTAAAATTTCTCTAGGGAAATATACCTTTTTTAATATTCCAGCATTGTTACTAATACATGCGGTTCCCATAAAAATACTATTTTGAAAACAGTTCCAAGGCATTAAACAAATAAACAAATAAATAGGATAATGCTCTATATCTGCTCTAAATACAAATTGAAATACTACTGAATATACAAGTAGCATTAATAATGGATTTAATAATGTCCATAAAAAACCTAAGAAAGACCCTTTATATCTTCCCCTTATATCTTGTTTGACTAAAGTATATAACATATGTCTATAACGATAGATCTCTTTAAACTTTTCTATTAATTTCATAATTTATCTCCTTTTTTAACTTCATTTTCATCTGATTTTTTTAATTCCCCTTATAATCCTGTTTTTTTAATTCTTTTTTATACACCACCACCTTTTCAGATTATATCATAAAGTTATTTATTTTAAAAGCTTTTTTACCCAAAAATTTACAAAGAAAATGGTAGATATATTCTTATTCTATATCTACCTAATTTTTATTTGATTAAACTCATAAATTCTTCTTTTATTTTTTCAACATCTTCTTGCGTAATTGCTTCAAATCTTGCGGTAATATTTGGACCTGTATTAGACGCTCTCACAAGAGCCCAACCATTATCAAAATCTACTCTTACACCGTCAATATCATTGATTTGATATCCTTGTGACAAAGCATACTCTTTTATTTTTTCAATTACTTTAAACTTTTCTTCATCTGTTGATTTTATCACAATTTCTGGTGTAGCATAATAATGATGGATTCCTTCTAAAAGTTCTCCAATTGTTTTTCCGGTTTGTGTTAAAATTTCTATTAGCCTTAATCCTGCATAAATACCATCATCAATATTTGGCCATTTATCATTAAACCATACATGTCCAGAAAGTTCTGAACCAAACACAAAATTTCCTTCCTTCATTTTTGCTTTCATATAGGAATTACCTGTACGATAGCAAACAGGAGTTCCGCCTAATTTGATAATTTCATCTGCTAAAGATTTGGTACATTTTACATCAAATAACGCTTTTTTGTTCTCTACCTTTGGCATTAAATAGCGCCAAACAATAATAGCAAAATAATCTGTAAAAATCATGTTTCCCTTTTCATCTATAATTCCTACTCTATCGCCATCTCCATCAATTCCAATTCCTAAATCTGCGTGCTCTTCTAATACTTTCTTTTTTAAAGCCTCATTATTTTTTTCAATACTAGGATCTGGATGATGATTAGGAAAATCAGGATCAGAATCACAGAAAAGTGGAACGTACTCAATTGAATCAAACATATCAAATACATCTTTAATAATAATAGAAGAGGTACCATTTCCAGCATCGATAACTACTTTTATTTTCTTTTTGTCACCCAAAATAATAGAATTTTTGATAAGATTTAAATAATCCTTTCGAATATCTTTTTCTTCTATTTTACCTTCTCCATTCTTAAAATAACAAGCTTCCGTAAATCTTCTAAACTCTTGTATCATTTCACCACAAGCATTTCCAAAATCATCAAAAGCCATTTTAAATCCGTTATATTCTTTTGGATTATGACTTGCAGTAATCATAATACCAGGCGCTATATTAAAATGTTTTTGAGCAAAATAATACATAGGTGTTGTTACTAAACCTAAAAAGATAACATCTACTCCTGTAGAAGTAATTCCCTCTAGCAAAGCCTTAGCTAAAGGAATAGAAGACACTCGGTTATCATGTCCTACAATACATTTATGATATCCTTTTTCTTGAATATAACTACCAAAAGAAAGACCGATTGTATATGCTACATTTTCATCAAGATCATCCCCATAAATTCCTCTGATATCATATCCTCTAAAGATATTTTTACTAATTTTTTTATCTACTTCATAATTTTTCATTTATATCACCATCTCCATTATATCATAGTTTTCTTTCATTGAAAAGTATTTAAAACGATATGTTATTTTCAACTACATTTTGTACTTTTTCATTTTGTTTATCTTCTACTGTCATATTAAAATATTCGTCAGTAATAGCTCTTACAACATGTGCTGTATAAAGTCCTTCTTCTCCATGTTCAATTACTGCAACAACTGCAATTTTAGGATTATCATAAGGAGCAAATCCTACAAATATACCATCATTAGAACCACTTGCTACTTGTGCAGTTCCTGTTTTTCCAGCCACTTGAATATTACTTCCTCTAAAAATAGAGGCAGCCGTTCCTCCTGTTTCACTTGTAACAGAAAGCATTCCTTCTTTTACTGCATTTAAAGTTGTTTCATCGATTTCTATATTTCTCTCTTCAAAATCCACTCCTGTAAAATTCTTGGTATATTCTAATAATTCTGTAAGTGGAATACTTTCATCTTCTTTTCCAACTTCTTTTACAACCGAAACTTTGTTTAACTTACCACCATTTGCAATTGCGGAAATATAGTTTACAAGTTCAATAGGTGTAAAAGAATTATATGACTGACCAATTGCAGCAGATAAAGTATCTCCTAAATACCAACCACTTTCTGGTTTGGTTTCACCAGCAATATTTCCTTTAATTTCTTGACTAAGTTCAATTCCTGTTTTTTCTCCTAGTCCAAACAGTTTTGCTGTTTCTACAATTTGATCAATTCCAATCCTTCTTCCTACTTCATAAAAATAACAGTTACAAGAACCTTTAATTGCTCCTGTTAAATTAATTGGACCATGTGTAGTCCCATTATAGGTATATAACCAACATTTTGGATGATAACTATATGGATAAACACCAGGATCTGTATAAATTTCATCCACCGTAATTTGATTTGCTTTAATTCCTGCAATTCCAACTAACATTTTAAAAGTAGAACCAGGAGAATACCAATTAGATACTACTCTGTTTAACATAGGCTTATTTATATCCGTATTAATACTATTCCATTCTTCTACACTCATTCCTGTAACAAATTTATTAATATCATAACTTGGATAACTTGCAAGCGCTAATACCTCTCCTGTTTGTACATCTAATACCACCACTGCTCCTGCATTGGTATCTGGAATAGGTGTACCTGTAATAGATCCATCTTTTAAACGATTAATTGTATCTTCTAATGCACTTTCTGCTACTTTTTGTAAACGATAATCAATTGTTAATGTCACATTTTGGCCTGAAACTGCCTCTTTAGAAACACTTTCTTCCGATATATTTCCTTTTGAATCCGTAATTACCTTTTTTTCACCATCTTCACCCTTTAAATAATATTCAAAAGACTCTTCTATCCCAAGTTTTCCAATCACACTATTTAAAGTATATCCCTCTTCTTTTTTAGCAGCATATTCTTGACTGTCTATTTTAGAAACATATCCTAATACATGAGCTGCTAAAGTACCATTAGGATAATATCGAATAGGACTAGATGAAATATTAACACCATATAGTCCTGCTTTTTCTTCTTCAATTTGTGCAACCGATTTTTCTGAAATATTTTTAGCTACTATCGCTCCATTAAATAAAGAATAGCCATTTACATTCCCCTCATACTTTACTTGAATAATTTTCTTTTGCATAATAGGATCTTCAATATGCTCCAGTCCATATTTTTCAATATAAGAATCAATGACTTCTTCAAAGCTTAAATCTTCTTCTAAAAGAACACTTTCTTTCCATTTTTTCTCTTCCTCTTCGGATGAAAAAGAAAAACCTGTTAGATCATCATTTATTGGAAAGGTAGAATAGATTTTATCTCCATTTCCCTCTAAAATTTGAATTAATCTTTCAATCGAATGATTCTGTTCTTCTGTTTCTACTTTAACACGATAAAGTTGTACATTATAAGCTAGTTTATTAGTAGCAAGAACAACACCATTTCGGTCATAAATTTCTCCACGAGCTGCTTCTACTGTTTCTGTTCTTACCATTCTTTTTTCAGCTTGTTCACGAAAATCAGCTCCTTGTAAAATTTGTAAATTAAAAAGCTGTAAGATAAAAATAACAGATACCAAGATGATAATAATGGATAATATAAGTTCTCTATTATTTAAAAATTCCATAAATTTTGCATACATTTTTTTCATCCTTAGTACCTCCCTTTGATCTTATATTTCATATCCTCATTTTCTACTTTTTTTGCAATTTTATAAATCATGCCATAAACCAAATAAACAATGGCAATATTTAAAATAGAGCTCATAAAAATTTGTTTTACCAAAAACCATATGCTACTATAGCTTCCTATCAAAATGGTGTAGCTAACATATTGAATGAATTCAAATATCACAACTGCCATAAAAGTAACATATACCAAAGATAGTTTATTTTCTTTTTGATAATTATCATTTAAAAATCCAATTACCATTCCTGTTATAGTATAAGAAAGGGTAAAAATACCATGTGTGTTACCAAATAGAATATCTGTTAAAAATCCTATAAAAAAAGAAAAAATGGTACCAGGATAAAGACCAAACCATAAACTTACTACAATCACACTAATTAAAATTAAATTTGGTTTAAAACCAAAAAGAGAATGCTGATTAATGACAAATAATTGCAATAAATAAATGGCAATGATCACAAGCGCAATATAAAGTCCTTTTAAATGTTTTTTCAATTCTTTCCTCACCCTATTCTATAATCACACCTACTTCTGATATTTTTCTGATGTCTACGTTTGGCTCTACAATAGCATAACGATTTACATCATTTTTATCACTACTAATTTCTAAAATTTTCCCTACTGGAATAGAGCTTGGATACATAGATCCTAAACCAGAAGTGTATAAAATATCGGAAATAGCAACTTCTATATCCAAAGGAATATAAGTTAATTTTAATTTATTCTGAGACTTTAACTCTAAATCTCCTTTTAAAACGGCTGGTTCATTAACCGTACTTAAATTTACACTCACAGAAGAAGTTGGATCAAGTATGGTTGTAACCACACTTGTATCATTGCTAACTGCAGAAATATAGCCCACTAATCCTTCTTCATGAACCACCGCTTGCTTTAATTTTACACCATCTTTTTCTCCCAAATTAATGGTAAAAGTCTGTGACCAATTATCATGCTCACGATAAATGATATTGGCAAGTTTTATCTGAAAATGCTGGTATTCTTTTTGAATGCCTAACATATTTTTTAAACTTTGATTTTCGTCTAAAAGTTTTTGTTTTTCTAAAGCTTCTAATTTTAACAACTCATTTTCTTCTTTTAAAGCTTCATTTTCTGCAATCAATTCTTGTGAATCTGTTAGTGACGTTTTAACTTGTGACACACCACCATTTACCATATCATACAAAAATACAATTGGCTTTGAAATGACCGTTGCAATAGACTGTACCACTTTATTAGAATGGTCTTTAAAGAAAAAAGCTACAAACATTACTAGAAATATACTAAATATAACGACAAATACAATTTTTTTACCATTTGTCTTTTTTTCATCATTAAAATTATATCGATAGTTCATGAATTTATTTTCAGCCCCTTTAATCTTTCTTTGTTTTAATCGCCTTCTTTAGTACTTCAATATTATCTAATGACATTCCAACACCACGAATCACGCATTCAGAAGGATTTTCAGCTAAATAAACAGGCATACCTGTTTCATTACTAATAAAGCGATCTAAATTTTTAATCTGAGAACCAGATCCTGATAATACAATCCCTTTTGTCATTAAATCAGAAGCAAGTTCTGGTGGCGTTTGTTCTAGTGTTAGTTTAATCATTTTCATAATTTCATTTAAAGAATCTAATATTGCAAGTCTTACATCTTCTGTAGTAATGGTTACTGTTTCTGGAAGACCGTTGCTTAAGTTTCTTCCTTTTATATTTACTTTATCTTCTGTCATTGCAGAAGTAGCTGCCCCTATTTGTTTTTTAACTTCTTCTGCTTCTGTTTCTCCAATAATGACATTACATTTTTGTTTGATATATTCTACAATATCTTTATCAAACTTTTCTCCAGCAATTCTAATGGCGTGAGAAACGACAATTCCTCCTAAAGACAATACTGCCATTTCACTAGTGCCACCACCAATATCAATAATCATTGCTCCTTCTGGTTCTTCTACTTGAATACCTGCTCCAATAGCTGCAGCCATCACGCTTTCCATTAGATAAACATCTTTGGCTCCTGTCGCATAAGCTACTCCTTCTACTGCTCTTTCTTCTACATCTGTAATATCAGAAGGAATCGAAATCACAATACGTGGTTTTGAAAATAAACTTTTTTGAATCACTCTAGAAATCAAAGCTTGAATCAAGCGTTTGGTTGCGCCAAAATCAGCGATCACTCCACTTTTTAATGGACGTAAGGCAACAATATTTTCAGGTGTTCTTCCAAGCATTTCTTTTGCTTGGTTTCCTACTGCTAATACTTCTCCTGTTATTTTATTAATTGCCACAACCGTTGGTTCTGATAAGACAACGCCTTTTCCCTTCATGTGAATTCTTATGTTAGAAGTTCCTAAATCAATTCCTATGTCTTTTGATATAATTCCCATTTCGTTTTTCCCACCTTTATTAAAAATATTTTTTCTCTTTTAAACTAATATACTCTAAATTTGTGATAATAATATGATCTAATAACTTAATATTAAAAATATCCCCATATTCTTCTACATGTTTTGTAAATCGTATATCTTGTGCACTAGGCACAAGACTTCCACTTGGATGATTATGTACCAAAATAATAGAGCTTGCAAGTTGCTTAATAGGTTCTGAAAAAATTTCTTTAATTCCAATTTGAATCCTATCATTGCTTCCTATTGCATTGGTTACAATGGAAAGTATTATATTTTGCTTATTTAATAATATGGTTTTTAAGCATTCTTGCTTTTTCCCTATATATTCTTTTACGAGTAACCTATAAACATCTTGCGGAGACAAAATTTTTCCCTTTTGTTTCGTATAAATATTAGATATTCTCTTTGAAAGTTCGATAACAGCCTGAATTTGTAAGGCTTTTACCCTTCCTACTCCTTCAAAAGCCTTTAATTCTTCTAAGGAAAGTTGTGTTAAATTTTCAAGCTCTGATAAACTTTCTTTGGTTTGATTTGCTTTTAAAATATTTTGTGCAATTTGTAAGCAATTTAATCTTTTTGTTCCTGTTTTTAATATAA
>CALXBS010000003.1 GCA_944386605.1 uncultured Clostridia bacterium
AAACAATCACGTTTTTGTTATTTTTACATTATAGTTTAAACTTTTTTAACACATACTATCAAAAGGTGATAGTATATTATGGAAGAATCAATTTGGTATGATTATAAAAATTATAATGCAAGTTATACAAAATTAAATCGAAATATAACGACAGAAGTTTGTATAATAGGTGGCGGAATTACAGGAATTAGTATTGCTTATGAGCTAATGAAAAAAAATATTCCTTTTATTTTATTGGAAAAAGATACCATAGCAGATAAAGTAACTAGTAAATCCAGCGCAAAAGTAACAAGTCAGCATGGATTAATTTATCATGAAATAGCTAAAAAATACGGTTTACGTCATGCTAAATTATATTTAGAAGCAAATGAAAAAGCAATTAAAAATATTGAAAAAATCGTGGAGGAAGAAAATATCAATTGTGATTTTAGAGAAGAAGCTCATTATATTTATACACAAGATAAAAATCGTACCTCTGCTATCCAGGATGAATACATTACTCTAAAAAAGCTTGACCAAAAACATATAGAACTTGTAAAAAAATTACCCATTCCTTTAGAATGCGTGCTCGCTTTAAAAGTTGATAAACAAGCTTGTTTTAATCCTAGAAATTATACACTTGGTTTAGCCAAAATTTTATCTAAAAAAAGAAAATGTCTTTACGAACATGTAACCATTAACCAAATTAAAAAAGAAAAAAATCATTACCTTATTTTTACAGATAAAGCACAAGTAACCGCTAAAAGAGTGATTCTTGCTACGCATTATCCAATTAAAGATATTCCTGGATTTTACTTTTTTAAAATGTATCAAGATACTTCGTACGTGATAGCAGTAGATATTGAAAAGCAGGATTATACAGGCATGTATATTCGTGTAGAAGATCCTATATTTTCCCTTCGTGCGATTAAGAAAAAAGAACGTACCATTTTATTAGCTGGTGGAAATGGCCATAAAACAGGAGATGTTAATATAGAAAATCGTTATCAATTTCTAGAAAGCTATGTTAAAAAAATGTACCCCAATAGCAAAGTTTTAAAACGCTGGAATACACAAGATTGTATCTCCTTAGATAATATTCCCTATATTGGTGAATTTTCAACTTATTTTCCAAACTTTTATGTAGCAACCGGTTTTAATAAATGGGGAATGACTACTTCTAACATTGCAGCTCATATCATTGCAGATAAAATTTTAAAAAGAAAAAATCCTTATGAAGAAGTTTTTAAAGCAACACGCTATCATGCTTTCAAAAATATTCCTAAAGTATATCATATGCTTAATCAAACCACTCGCTCTTTGCTTTTATATAAATTAAAAATCAAAAAAGACTTGATAGATACCCTTCCAAACAATACGGGGAAAATTATGAAAGTAGAGGGGAAAAAAGTAGGTGTTTACAAAGACGAAAAAGGAAAAGTTTATACCATATTCCCTTATTGCTCTCATTTAAAATGTTTACTTACTTTTAATGCTTTAGATAAAACTTGGGACTGTCCTTGTCATGGATCCCGCTTTGATATTTATGGAAATGTTCTTAATTCTCCAGCAAGCAAAGCATTAAAATAAGACATCGTATAGATGTCTTTTTTTGATTATAAATATTGTTTTAATGTTTCCATATTTTCTTCTTGTAGATGAATAAAATCTTTTAATAAATTTTCAATTTCTTGATTTGAAAACTGTAAATTGTTTAATATTTTTGTTCCTTTTACAATCCCCATTTCATTTCCCTGAATTAATATCTCAGCAATTTTAGAACTCGTTTGATTATCTAATGTGTTTAACTGGATCCCCATCCAAGACATTACTTTTTGAAATACAGGAGTATCTTTTTCTTGCTTATCTTGTTGCAATAAAATTTCTTTTGAACGGTTATAAATATTTTGATACTCATTTTGCTGACGATAAAGCAAATTTTTAAATTCGTTATCTTTTACTTTTTCAAAAATATAATTTAATCCATCCATTCCTGTTTTAGCACTTTGATTAATTTCTTGTAATACTTTATATTCTTCCATATCATCACCTATTCATATTATGAATGAAAGAAATTTTTTTATACATTTTAGGCCAAATGTTGTCATTATCTTTTTTAAAATTAACATATTCACCTGTACTTAGAAACATTTTTACTATTTCTTTATTTTAAATATAGCCTCTAAAAACTTTTTTGAGGTATTCTGTAATTGCTCTATTATATTTTTTAAAATAAGTCTTGACAATTTACTAGAAAAAGGTTTATAGGCAGTTTTATTGATTAAACTTTCATAGTATTTGGTGTAGTTTTGGATAGTGATCTACTTATGAAGCTACGAGATTTAGCTAAACCTTCTCATCCCATATTCTTTTTTGATTTTCTACTTTTCTATCTAACTCCTGCATAGTAGGTGCACTTAATTCTTTACTCAAACCTAAAAACTCATTATATATAACCTTTCTATAATAATTGTTATGCCATTTTTCCTCCTTTATTTTGATTAATGTATTAAATTACGAATTTTCTTGTTCTTTTTCAGCTATTAATTTTTCTAGTTCTGGCAAGTATTCTTCTTTATACATTCTATATCTTACTTCAGGAGATGGAGATATTATAATATCATTTTCTTCCTCATTTAAACTTCTCTTTTCATATTCTTTTATAAAGCTTATCAACTGCTCCCTTTCTTTATATAGTTCTTGTAATGTCCAATTTCTTTTTTCTTCAATATAAGTTTCTGAACTTATCATCATAAAAATTCCCCCTTTTATTTATATAAATATTTTATTATTTAATGATATTTAAATCCATAGCATGTTCAAATGATATGTTATCATAATTTTCAGTTTTTTTCCATCCTCTTTCTTGATGTGACATATCAGAAATTTCTGTCACTTTTTTATTTTTTAGTAAACTAATGATCTTATCAATTATCTCTTTTTCTTTTACACTTAATTTACTTAAGTCAAAATTTTTATTACTTGTTATATATGTTTTTGTTCCACTTTCATCTTCATAATCTTTTCTTGAATATTTTTCATCTAGTAAAGAAATCTCTTTATATTTTTGATCTATTATAGTAGGACCGTATTGTTGCTTTTGATATGTTAAACCAGTAATAGCCACACCTCTTTGATTAAAAGACAAAGAATCTATAAACCATAAATACTTATTCATACTTGTTATTGTTAAATTTTTCACTTTACTTGCTATATACGAAATTATATTTTCAACTAATTCTAAATCAAATGACTTATATCCATTATAAATATTAGGTGTTTTATTTAAAGAACTATTAATGTAAATTCTATACATTGTTTGAATATTTTCTTTATTTACTCCATTATTTAAATTTCTAGACATAATCTTATCATATGTTTTTTGACTTATATTATTTTTAGCATAAGCTTCTTCCACTTTTTTTATAAATTCATGATCGTTTTCTATTAATAATTTTAAATAATCACTTTGAGATTTTGTTGGAAGTCCTCCCTTTTCATATCTATTAATTGTCATTTTTCCAAACTCTAGTATAGAAGTTAATTCTCTTTGCGATATATCATACTTTTCTCTTAATTTTAGGATATCTTCTGGCTTTATAATATTCGTTTTATCTCTATACGCTTGATAGATTCTTTCATTATTTTCTTTTTCTAAACTATTAACATATAAATCATTTTGACACTTACTACATATAGCCACGCTTTCATATGTATTAATTTCTACACCTTTAAATTCTTTTAAATTTCTTTTTTCAATTTTATAGAGCACTTCTTTTTTACAATATGGACAATATACTTTCATTTCAATTCACCTCATCATATTCACCAAATTCATGTACTGATATACAAACAGATTTATCTATATTCTCAATTCTAATTTTGATATATAATCTTGTATCTTCGAAAAAAGGACAGAATTTAAATATCCATCCACTATACTGTAAATTTCTATCTGCTTCTGGGCCTGAAAAACAATCTTCTACAGATAATCCTCTTATAATATCTTTCACATCTTCATTGTCTAACCCATACTCTCTTAAAAACTTCATATTCTTTTTAGTTCTAACTATAATAAATTTATCTCCATCGTTATCTTTTTCAACGATTTTTTTAATTTTTAACAAATTCTGAATTCGTATTTCATCACCTATTGTATTCATATGCCATCTCCTTTAATTTTGTGCCACTTTTTGATGGCAATTTAATTTTATCATATTTCATACAATACGTCAATCAGATATACCCATTTTTAGTCTAATCTATACTAATAATATCATAATTTAAAATTTTATTCAAAATTATGTATAAAAAATACTTAATAGAATAAGTATAAAACAAAAAATTATTCTATTAAGTATATTAAAAACAAAACTTATCATAAAATTAATTTAAAATTGCTACACCTAAGTTTAAATACAAAGCAAATAAGCACCATAATAAATAAGGAATTAACACCCATTTTATATTTTTATTTACTTTTTCTGATTTTATAATCCATACTAATATAATACCACACATAATTAACAACCAAAAGAATGCAAACCAATAAGCTTTAAAATTAAAAAATATAGGACTCCATAAAAAATTAAATACTAACTGAATACCATATAATATTAACAATTTCTCACTTTCATCTGTATGTTCTTTATAAATCATATAGCTTGCTATTCCCATTAATATATATAATATAGTCCAAACAATCGGAAATACAATACTTGGAGGAGACAAAGGTGGTTGATTTAACATCTCAAATTCTTTCATAGAATTCATAGTTAAAAGTGCTGATATTCCTCCAATTGCTAAAGGAATAATAATAGCTATTACTAACTTTATCACCCTTTTATCATCTATTTTCATCTGACTCACCTAACTATATTATATTCCTAATATTATTTATCTATACACCACTACTTTCATTGAATTTTTATATAATAGAAAAATACATATAAATTCTTAGACAAAATAATGTTAACTCATATATATTTGATTGCAATTTTTAAATTTGCCATTACTTTCTTTTTTTAATAAATTTAATTATATTTTATTTATTGTTATTAATATAAAAACTACTATTAAAAAGATCAGTCTTAATTTCTATTTTATTTAACATAATTCTAAAACATAGCTGTTAAGTCTTAAAACTGTCAAAATGTTTCATTATAATCTAAAACAACATAATTCTAAAACTCACAAGCTCTTTGATTGCACCACTCACTAGTTTCATTATAATCTAAAATAACATAATTCTAAAACTGTCGATAGATTGTGCTGCTTTATATATTCTGTTTCATTATAATCTAAAATAACATAATTCTAAAACAACGGTTTTTCAGAAAACCAAACTGAACCGGTTTCATTATAATCTAAAATAACATATTCTAAAACATTGAAGTTAAATTTGCGATCTTTAAATCTTGTTTCATTATATCTAAAATAACATAATTCTAAAACTTCATTTTCACTTCCAACATTTATTTTTAAGTTTCATTATAATCGAAAATAACATAATTCTAAAACTCTGTAGGTATGTCATATATACTTCCATCCGTTTCATTATAATCTAAAATAACATAATTCTAAAACCTCATTTTAGATTTTTCGGGTAATGACTCCGTTATGTTATTTTAGATAATTTCTAAATTAAATAATCATTATACTCTTTATCTATAAGTAATCTTTTTTCATAATCTATAATTCTTTCGCATTGCTTTTCTATAGTTATGATATTGATATTATTATACAATGAATACTTATATAAGTAAATAAGTTCATCGTCTGTTAGATACATTTTTAAATTTGGAATAATTAAAATTTTTGCAAGTTTTAAATTTACTAATATCTCAATCAACAATTCTAATTTTTCCAACAACGTAGGATAACTACTATAATCTATTCTAAAATTAAATAATTTCAACAAATCTAATACAGATATATCATTATCCATATTAAAATTAAATGGAAAGTCGTTTGTTTTATATATTAAAGCATGTTTTAAATCTTGAACCTTACTAGAAATAGAAAGTTTTTCTTCATCATCACAACTACTATTTATTAAATCAAAAATTTTATTTATAATTTTCTTAGAATTCATATCTATATTAAAAATATCATTTAATAAATATACATCATCTTTAAAAGATACTTCTTCTTGATTTTCATTTAATATAAACAGTTCATTGTTAGAAATTCCTTCTACTCTATTATTTATTATTTCTAATATATGTCTATATAATTTTATATCATTTATCTCTATAACACCAATTTGTGAATCATTTAAAATCAATTCATTTTCTAAACCATTAATTTTTACTATCATAATATTATTAACCTTTCTGTACTATCTAATACTTTTTGGTCATTTTCTCCTGTAATGTATTCAATGCTTGAATATTGTTTTTCTGTTATTATCAGCATTTGAACTAATCCTCGATTAGGTTTTATTTTATACAATTTCTCCCTTGTAGAATTAACAACAGACATGTTTAAAGCAAGTTTTGTATATACAGACTCTTGCATCATAATAAAACCTTCATTTACTAATCCTTTTCTAAAAGTTGAATATATCTTTCTATCTCTAGATGTTTCCGTTGGTAAATCAAAAAATACTATCATTCTCATATATCTAAAACTCATAATTAAGTATTTCACCTAAATAATCACTTTCTAAAGAATCAAAAATGCTTTTAATAATAATTGGAATTGCATTCGATAAATACTGTTCTTTTCTTTCAACTTTTATCTTACGATTACATACATTAACAAGCTCATACTTATATTCTTTTGTTAATTCTCTTTCTCCATTTTTATACACAATTTCATCAACTAAAGGTCTAAAAATTTCCATTAAATCACATAAAAGGTTAAACTGATTGAATTCATTTTTATGATTAATGCCTAATGGAGTAATATATCCTTTTTTTATTATTTCTTTATTTAACATAGACAATAAAATACTATATCCATAGTTTAAAGCAGAATTTCTAACATCTATTCCATTTCTTGAAAAATCTTTTCAAAATAAAAGAGAAAAATATAATTTAGCAGCATGTCCTTCGCAATTACTTATATCATTTAATTTAACTTGATCTTCATATTCTATTAATTTTACATACTCACCTATTCCTACTTTTTTTAAAAGCATTGCTTGATTATGTATTTTATTTTTTACTATACTTTGCCAAACTTTCTCTTTGTTTTTCCATTTAATTTGATTTGCTATTTTTTTACTAGTATTAAATGATCCATAATATGGCAACAACTCACAAGAAGGATTATTTTTCTCATCACAAAAAATTAAATTAATTTTTCTTTGTGCGATTTCATTAATTAAATAAGATGTGATAGAAATCATTCCATTTTCTATAATGATAGTTTCTATTTCTGGAAGATATATCATTTTTAATTCTTCATTTCTTATTACTAAATAATCATTCTTAAAACTAAGTTTACAATTATTACTAACTACAACTGTTCTCCAACCCATACTTATACCTCTTTTCAAAAATACCTGTAGGCGATTTAAATACAAAAGTCATCTTACTTAATTTATCTAGATTAAAGTTAATTTGATTTTTTCTTCCAAATCTATCATATAGTCCAAGTACCTTTAAATTTCCCTGACCTGTGTGTAGCATTTTAATTAATCCATTGATAGCACTCTTTTTATCTTCGTCTGTTAAACTTATAAAATCTTTTTCTTTTAATTTGCTATATTCATTACTGAATACTTTATATTCTTTATGTAACTTTTCTAACAAATATTCCCATATAGTAGTATAATTAGAATGTAGCTCGTTTTTTTCATCATCTTTCAATTGGTTTTCATTTTGATTTAGAAGATATATTAGTTTGTTAATTTTTAAATTTACTATTAACTGCTTTGAAGCTCTAATTTCAGTTGCACTACAAAAGATCATAGGTTCATCATTTTCATCTAAATATTCTTGGTTTTTTAGTATCTTTTGTTTAATAATATTGATTCCCTTAGATTTATCAATTTTATCAATATGATTCACAAGATAATCTTCTATTTTTATTTTTCCACTTTTTATATCATATGCAACCTTTATTGGAATACCCACTAATTGCATTGCCTGCTTTCCAGAGATATCTTTATAAGCAACTATTGTATAATAGGATTGTTGCTCGCCAGAATATCCACCATATTTAACAGGATCTTTCCCTTCTTTTAATGGAATTACGGGATTTTTATTACTATTTTTTATATTTAATCCATATTTAGTCTGATTATAAAATTCTCCTGTATTTTCTTCAATCATTATACTAATATAATAATCTTTATATTCCATATATTTCTTAACTTTTGCTATATCAATTCTATTATGAATAAAACCTAATAAAATACCATATCTTTCCTTAGATTTTTCATTTTGTTCTTTAACATATTTCTTTAAATATTCTCCATATTTAAATTCTTCTTTTCCAAACCATTCTTTATCTATAATACTACCAATATAGCTGATAATATATGCATCTTGTGCATGATGAAAGTCATTAATATCTCTATTTTTATATATACCAAATTTCAATCTAAAATTAGCTGTTAAGTTAGATCTTAAAGCATAAATATTAGTATGTTCATATGAATTTTTCAAAATATTAGTAACATATTTTGTTATTTGTCTTGTTTCAACAAGCTGTCTTTGAATAAATTTTTCAATATTATCCTCCGTTTCAAACATTTTTCTTGTACATAAATGAAAATACTTAGTTTGTGAGATTAGTCCATTATCTAGTAGCTTTTTCCAATAAGGTTCCATTTTATTTATAATATTATCAGATAAAGTTAAGCTATCACTCTTTCTTTGATTTTCACTTCTTAAAA
Organism: uncultured Clostridia bacterium; assembly: GCA_944386605.1. Classification (GTDB taxonomy): domain Bacteria; phylum Bacillota; class Clostridia; order TANB77; family CAG-465; genus CAG-465. The sequence continues at coordinate 8,828 of CALXBS010000003.1, forward strand.
CCAAAGCTTTATTATCTATACTATCATCTTTAATATAAGATTGTGGTCTAATATGATCTACTTCATAGTTACTTAATTCATCTATCTCTAGAGTTTTTCCACTATACATACATTTACCACCTTGTATAAAATATAGATATAGTTTTTCACTTATTTCTCTATCATTTTGATGAGATTTTAATTCTTGAAACACTTTACTATTTTTAGCATTTAATTCTGATAATTGCAAATTCAAATTCTCATATATTTTTAATAACTTCTTTGCTCTATTATCTTTTCTACTCTTATCTTTCTCCTCATTTCTTGCAAATTCAATGAATATATTTTTAGGTTCATATTTCATTTTTTTCACTATATCTTTTACTACTAATATGGATTGCCATATTGCTCTTTTGTTAGCTGGAGAAGTAGGAATATCTTTAACATCTTTATATGTTACATTTTTACTTGTTTTTGGTAAAAGTTCTTCTAATTTTTTATTAAATCCGTATTCATCAGAATGAATAATCTGCATAAAATTTAACTTCTTTTTTCTTAATATATCCATAATGCTTTCATTATTGATTGATTTTAAATCAACTAATAATTCTTTAGATAACCTAGACCAGCCTTTATACTTTAACTTTATAATTTCACCTAATTGTTTCTGTGTAATACGATCTTTATATTCTTTCAATATTTTTCTTTTTAACATGTCTTTATCTTCAAATATTGTAATCCAATATATTAATTTCTCACACATTTGTATATTATCCTCATCTACTTTTCCAAAAATCTTTTCCATATCGATATATGAAGATAAACTAGAACTAAATTTGTCAGTTTCAGAAGTTCCACTAAACTCTCTTACTTTTATTCCATCAAGCTCATATAGTTTTTTAAATTCTTCTACTTTAACATTCTTTTTACGTTTAAATAATACCTCAATAGCTTTATTTTTAAACTCTTTTGAAAGTTTTTCATTATTTATTCTAATATTATTTAATTCATTTAATAAACAAAATTCTGAATAAAGAATAGAGTTTTTTGGTATAACATCTTTATTAAGCAAATAAGTACACTTATTAGTCATTCTTCTTATGAATTGTTCTGCAGTTTGCTCCATATCTATTACTTCTTCAAAATTCCATGGACGAATATTTTCATCACTTTTTCTAACAAGCCAAGCAAATCTATTTTTATTTGTATCTTTTTCTAAAGGACCAACATAATATTTTATTTTAAACTCAAATAGTTTTATGATATTCTCCTTATTTTCTTCAATTGTTTGATAGTATTTAGCCTGATTTTCTAAAATAGCTTTTAATTCCTCTTCATGCAATTGATGAGGAATTGCACCATTGTCTTTAACATTTAATCTTTGCAAGAAACTTTCATTCTCTATTTCTTTTAAAATATATTCTTTCTCTTTAACATGATCTGGTACTGATTTTAAGTCATTTTTTATTCTTGAATAAAATGTACTTACCTCACATCTTTTATACTTCTTATTTCCACTCTTTCCATTATAATGTACATAATTACCTAATCCATATCTTCTAAACATTTCAACCTTTTTATTTGGCAAATATGTTTTATATAATTCTTTAAAGATTCTCAAATCCTTCTTATATTTCTCATACTTTTCAATAAATACTTCTGATATATTGGCACCCTGATTTCCTTTTAAAATATCACTTAAAGTGAAGGCAGTGTATACTTTATTTAAAGCTTCAAATACATCATAGTTATTTTCTAATTGTCCTTCAATTTTATCTAATTCTTCTATTTCTTCAGAAAAAGTGATTTTATTTTTTTCGATTTCAATGTTTTCAAATATTTTTACTATATCAAAACTATATCCTAATATTGCATTTATACAATTTTCAACAATTGCCTTATTATCTTTATTTACCTTAAAACTTGATTTTAGATAATCTTTCTTTTCAGATTTACTTAATGTTTTATCTAATATTGTATTTTCAAACATTTCATTACTGATAGTAGGTTCAACATCAAAAGAGCTAAGATAATCCAGTATCGTCTTTATATCTTCATCTACCCCTTTTGAATAATTAAAGTCTCCTTCATATAAAAAGTTACCTCTATATTTGATAATATGATGTAATGCTAAATATACCAATCTTATATCTACTTTTTCTTTAGTCTTTACTAAATAATTTCTTAAATGATATATGGTTGGATATTGCCTATAATAATCTATATCTGTATACTTATCATCCATAAACAAATTGAATTTTTTTCCATTTAATTCACTTGCAAGAATTTTATCTTCAAAATCTAATGATGATTCTCTTAATAAAGGAAGAAAATTTGGATATTCTTGATCTATATCATCTTTTAATAAACTTTGTAATATATTAATTCTTTCTTTTCTTCTTTGAGTTCTTCTTCTGCTACTTCTAAAATTTCTTGTCTTTTCAGCAGTTTGTGCTTCTGTAAAAATTCTAGAACCCCACAAATTTCTATTTCCATTTTTTAATAAATTTCCTTCTGTATCGGTTACACACCAACCAACAGAACCAACCCCGATATCTAATCCAATATTATATTCTTTCACTTGACAAATTTCCTCCTTTAGAGTATACTAGTGATATAGATTTATAATCTAAAATAACATAATGAGTTAAAACAAGATTTAATCTTAAAGACTGATTTAATTCAGTTTCACTTAGGTGAATAAGTCCTTGCAATATAGGGCTTTATTTTTTACCTTTAGTATACTACGAGAATTATATCATAATTAGTCATATAATCCAACACTATGTTGTATTTTAATATATAAAAAGAAGACTTAGGCAATCAATATTGATTACTTAAGTCTTACGTTTATTTTTTTAATATTTTCTTTGCTATTCTTTTAGATTTTCTAATTACTTTTTTCATCAAAGAAACTTTAGTATATTTATTTACTATTGTATCTAAATCATTACTTTCTAATTCATTAAAGAACTTTTCTCTATTTTTATTTGCAGGTAAATGTTTTAATATAGAAGGATTTCCTTTAATAGCTTTCTCTAAATCACATTTTTGTAAATACACATCTGTTAACTTTTGTAATAACTCATTACCTTTTTCTGTATGTACTAATACTAATGAGGTTCCTTTGTTATCTAAATTCAAATCCGGATAACATTCATCCACGCCCCAAAAATCACCCAACGTAAAATCAGTAAATCTAGGTAATTTTGCAAATTTACATGTTGGACATGAATCTCTTATATCAATATCACTTAGAAATGCTTTCATATAAGAAGTTTTTTGAGCATTAATATTAAAAGTTTTCTTGCTTTCAAATTTAGTAGAAAAGCTATACCCTTGCCAACCACTTACCTTGTCCCTAAAGTTAATATCAACTAACTTTGAGTTATTTTCTTTTTCTAATTCTTTTTTGTACTTTTCAAACACCTTTGGTGATGGTACACCATGACAAACAATATCACAAGTATAAAGATTTTCATATTCTTTTCCTAAAAAAGAATTTAAACCTGAAACCTGACAGGGAGTTCCAGAAAACAAAACATACACTCCATTATCTAGTTTTTCTTTAATTTTTCTAAAATTGTCTTTCATATCACTTTGAACATATTTTGAACCATTCATTTTTTTTAAATCATCTAAATTATCCACCATATCATGTACTACATTTAAATCATTATCATAAATAGCTCCACAAACAACACCATCTTTTTCTATTATATATTTAGCAATACTAGTAAACACTCCTCCAGATGTTGAAATAGCTCTTATATTTTCATCTTTATTCCATCCACCATAAGCAATACTTTTTTCAAAAACATTCTTTTTATTGTATTCATTATTATATGGACATACTTTTTCACACAATCCACAATCTATACATTTTTCTAAATCTACTTGTGGATATTTAAATCCGTACTCATCTTCTACCATTCGAATTGCATTTTTAGGGCACTTATTTACACAAGCGCTACAGCCACAACATTTCGATTTTTCATATATACTAATCATATTCAATTATCCCCTCACTTTAGCTAATATTTTATTCACAGGCTTCCTTATTAAATCTTTTTCATAAGTATTCATTCCAAAAAACCACATCATGATACCATATACTACAGAGTATAAAATAATTTTTACAATTAGTAACAATATACTATCTGAAACAATAAATACATTTAATCCAATTCCAAATAGTACTACAAAAATTATAGGTATAGACATACGCAAAATATTTTTCCAAAATTCTATCATATTAATTCCAACTTTTTTATGATAATATATATTTAAGATAAGTCCTTGACCTAATAATAGAGAAACAGCAGTACCAATTGCTGCACCTATCCCATCATAAATTTTAATTAAAGGAATACTTATTGCTATATTTAATATTGCTATTCCCAAAAATATGAATGTTCTATACTTATATAAATTTTTAGCTTGCAATATACTAAGCCCTATATTTTGAATTAGAGGAATCGTTATTGGAATCATTAATATACATGCAATTATATATGAATTTTCATATCCAGGTCCAGCCCACCAATTAATAAATACTTGTCCAAATAAAACAAAACCAGTTATAATTAACGCCATTAAAATATATTGTACTCTACCAGTTTTTACAAATACTTCTGTAAATTCTTTATTTGTTGCTTTACTATCTTCCATTTTGGTAATTTTAGGAAGCATTACATTACTTATAGCAGTAGAGAAATTCATATACATATTATTTAACTGACTAGATACAGCATAAACGGCAGTAGTTACAGTTCCTGAAATAGATCCCAATAAAAATTGATCTAAACTCCAATTTGCTTTATCTATTATCTGATTTAAAAATATAAAAAATGAATAGGCAAATATTTCTTTAAGTAAAGAAAAGTCAAATCCTTTAAACTTTAACTTTACATGTAAATTTTTAATACAAATAAAAGAATTTAATAATAAACACATAATATTAACAACTGTAATTACCACAACCATAGCAATAGATTTATAACCTAATAATAGTAATGGAATCATTATCATAGGTTGTAATAGAATCTGTAAAATTTTAACAGATTTACCAAATATAAATTTCTCATGTGCCGCTATTATATTGCCAAAAATACTAAGAGGAAATGTAATAGCTAAATTGAAAGTTAAAATTAACATCATAATTCTAGCTTTTGATAGTTCTTCCATTGTCATTGAATTACCAAATAGGATATCCACATTGAAAAATAATATTATTCCTATGAAAGTTGCAATAACTCCTATTATACAATATATCATAAAAAACATACCATGTAATTTATCTTGTTTTTCCTTATCTCCTTGATTTATATATCTTGATGTATAAATGATAATTGAATTACCAAACCCCATATCCATTACAGTAAGATAAGAAATAACATTATAAATAATAGAATATAATCCATATTCAGCTTGACCCAAACTTCTAATTAAAAAAGGTGTATAGGCAAGTCCAACAATCATATTAAGAGCTATAACTACATAAGAAAGAAGTGCACCCACTTTTCTTTGACTTTTAACCATTATTTTCTCCTTCTAAATCTAAAGCTCTTCTTAAAAAACTAAATGATTTTTTTCTTTCTTCTTCTAATATCTTATATGCTTCTGTATAATCGTGTTTTAAGTTTTCAACTGTTATTTCATTATTATTATATTCTCGATTTTTTAGTTGTAATTTCTGAATCAATGTTTCTACTCTAGAATTCATTGAAGTATTATGATCTTCTCTATCAAATATAACAAATGGGCGATTATATAAAGTTGCAAAAACACAAGAATGAAAAGAATCTGTACAAACTAAAAAAGCATGCTTTTCTAAATATAAAAATTCACTTGGTCCTGTACAATAAAAAGGACTATTTTTATCTAAAATATTAATAACCTCACAATTATTCTCTTTTGCTATTCTATTAATTTCTAATTTTCTTTTTTCAGATAGTTCGCCTAAAAAATAATTTAAAATATATTTATTTGTTTTTAATTGCTCTGGTTTTTTAGATACCTTGTCCCATTCCTCAGCAGTTAAAAGCATAGTAGGATCAACTAACACCTCTACATCTTTTCTATCTATAATATTTTCTATTATTTCTTTTCCTGCATACTCCCTAACAGATATTGCTCTATAATCTTGCAAAGCATTTTTTAGTTTTTCATGATATTGAGCTGGTAATTTGCTGATACCAAAACTGGCAGAAAAAGAAATTCTCTTCTTAGGCTCTGTGAACTCTAATAAATCTATATCTCTTAATCTTCCAAAATTAGGATTCCAGACTTGATCACTTCCAGTAATCAAAAAACTATAATCTCTTAACTTACTATAAGGTGTAATTCTTTTACTAGAAAAAGCAATATTTTTATTAAAATTTTCAAAACAACTTTTTCTTTCTATTATTTGACTATATGAATCTTTATTAAAAAAACTCTTTATTTTTCTTAATAAATATTTATTCTTAGTATTAGTAGCAGGTTCGTTCTTAATAGTTATAGGTTCTACATTTAAATTTTTTAAAATTTCTTGAACTGCATAATTTTGCAATCTATTTCCATAATTATTATGGTCGTTTATTGTTATTATTCCAACTTTTTTCATTTTTTTCCTCCATTAATCATACAAGTTTAATTTCTTATCTTTATAACCTTTTAAACTAAGAAATAGGCTTGGAAAATATTTTATAAATTCAAATTTTAATTTCTCATTCAGACTTCTATTATTTAAAATAGCCTTTTCTTTCGAAATAATGTCTAAATTTACATCATATTCATCCGGAATAAACTTTCTTAATTTATAATAATTTAATAAATAACTAAACATTAAATTATCCATAAAAATTTTATCATCTTTATATTCATCCATTAATAATTCACAAGCATTCAATATACTAATATTTTTACCACTATAAAAATTATTAGAAACACTACTTTTTCTTGCCCTATAATAATATAAAGGTTGATTAATATACTTCACTTTTTTTACATATTCTATATATTTTTTTATAAAAAGCAAATCCTCACAATAAGAAATATCTTCATAAAATTTAATATCATATTCTTTTATTATCTCAGCACTAAATATTTTATTCCATAGATATCCTCCTATTGAATCATTAATAAGTATTTCCTTTTTTATATCTGCATTTTTTTCAACTTTTAAATTTTGAATTATTTTATTATCTTTATATGCCTTAAAAAATCCAAAACATATCATATCACTATTTCTATTATTTCCTACCGTTTGCGATAATAAATCTTTGTCACACCAATCATCAGAGTCTAAAAATAATATATATTTTCCGTTACTTTCATTTATCCCAACATTTCTTGCTGAAGATACGCCACCATTTTTTTTGTTTATTAAAATAAACCTTGAATCTTGAAGAAATTCTTTACAAATATTTTCACTTTTATCAGTAGAGCCATCATTAACCATTAATACTTCTATATTTGTATAGGTTTGTTCCTTAATACTATTTAAACATTCATATAAATAATTTTCAGCATTATATATAGGTATAATTATTGATACTTTTTCCATTTTCCCTCCTAGTCTTTTTCTAAATTGTTAATTTTAGTTTCTATTTGTTGATTTTTCTTATATGATATACATCCAATTATCAAAAATGCTAATATCCAATTAAAAGAATTAGATAAAGAGTGAGAAGTTAATAAGTTTAAAAATTGAAACGTCATATAGACAAAAGTATATACTTTATTACCTGCACAATTCCAATAACCATTAATAAATACAATCAAACCTATTATCGTTGTTTCCAAATATATACTTATTAAATCCATCTCTAAACCTTTTCCAAATAAATTTGATATAGAACCATATCCTGAACTTACAAAATCCATATTTAATAAACTTTGTAAAAAATCACTTCTTCCCATGGTCACAGAGGTTTGACTTTCCCCAAATATTTTTTCAAAAAATATATTAGATTGCGGTGTCAATAACCAAAAATATACTAATGTAAAAATTACAAATATAACTTTTATAATATTTTTATATTTTTCTTTTAAATTTTTATTAACATCTATAAATTTAGGTAAAAATAATAATACCAATGCAAATATAACAGCCATTCTTTTAAAAGTAAAAATAGCAAATATCAAACTCAAATATTTTAATATTTTATTTTTTCTATAATACATAAAAAATGTGCACATAGCTATAGCAGTTCCAGCAGAAAAATGTGATTCAAATGGCGAATATGAATGAATAAAATCTATCTTTAAAAAATTACTAATAGTAAAATTATTAATTCCAATTTCTAATACATATCCAATAAAAGAGAAAATTAGTGCACCACACATGCATTTATAAATATCTTCAAAGTCCATTATATTTAATAATAAATACACATACACAATTGGCAATGAAAGTTTAATTATACTTTCTATAAAACTAGAATAAAAATTCTCAGTTATAATAATCATTACGGAAGAAATAATAACAAATGTTGATATAACAATGATAATATTAACTAACTCTTTATTATAGATAGTTTTTTCTTTTTTATATTTTAATTGAAATATTCCAAATAAAATTGCTACTCCTAAAATTAAATATTTTACATTAATTAAAAAATTGGATTCAATTCCTTTTGAAACATATATAGCATCAGTAAAACTTCTAAAAGCATACATCAAAATAAATAATAAAATATTTATACAGCTTACTATATTTCTTTTAGATTCCAAACTAATCTCACCATCTTTCTCCAAGTTCTTTATTTCTTTTATAATTATTCAATTTTCTCTTAAATCTAAATTTTAAATACCAAAATATTTTTAGATCATTTTTGTAAAACATATTTTTATTAATATTTTGAATATTGTAAAATCCTTTAGGAACAATAATAAAATTATCTTTTAGATCACATTCAACTTTTAAATTTTTTTTCTGCTGTAAATGAACATATGCAACTTCTTTTTCATATGCATTATCATAGGATTTTTTTAAATATAGTTTGCCATCTTTATAAAACAAATAATAATATTTACATTTATCATAATAATTTGGATAAAAATTATTATACTTTACATCTAAATCTGCATATTCTTTTCTTTCATTATATATTTTATATCCCATTCCTTCTAAAACACCATTTATTCCTTTATGATTTTTATCATAAGTTTCATCAAAAACAAAAATATATTTACTATTTAATATATCAACATAGTTTTTTTCCTTGAATTTAAAATTTTTAAATGATTCTCTAATCTCTTTTGTATTCTTGAAAATAGATAAATGTCCTAAATCATATACTTTAGAAAAGTTATTCAATCTATCTGTATTAAAATATTTAGATAAATCCCCAAAAATAATATCTAAATCACAATATCCCCAATATTCATAATTCATTATATATGATTCAAATAAAAATCCATATGTTGGTTTATAATCACATAATTTATAAACATTAGTAATATCGGTACCTATTTTCTCTTTTACCAATTTTTTTACATCATTAAATTCATAATATACAAATTTAATATTATTGTATTTTTCATTATATCCTATAATATCAGTAAATATATACCAATCAATAAAGTTGTTTTTTTTCATAGATTCAAATGTAAGTTCTATATTAGAAGGAAATTTTCCAAAATATGGGCAAATTATAGCTATTTTATTCATATCTTCTTTAATAATAAATTTCTTTATTTTTTCTCCTTTCAAATTCTTAATTTAACACTTTTGTTTTAAGTTTAAGCCAAATCTTGTTAGACTTATTATCTATAAAATTCAGAATTCTTTGATTCCAGCAAACTTTACTAACTATAAATTTAAAAATTTTGTCAATCACGATACCTATATTAAATATTACTATAGATACTACAACTGTATAAATAATTAATTTAAAACTTGAATTTCCTACAATGCTATGAAAATCTATTTCTTTCCAAATAATATTTCTCAAATATGGATTTTCATGTAATATATATATTGCAAATGTAGATGATGATAAAAATCTTATTATATTTTTATTAACATTACTTAAATTCAAATTTAAAAATACTTTAAATAAAAATATACTTAATAAAAATGGAAAAATTGAATTATATACACTATCAAAAATAGATGCTCCCTCCAAAAAAATACTTTTTTGGGTTATTAAATACATTATAAAAAACGGTATTCTTGAAGCTAAAGCTAATAATAGTACTATTATATAATTAACAAAATTCTTAAATGAGTAATTAGGTTTATAATATTTTTGAAAATATATTCCCCAAAAATATAAATATATAAACCATACAATACCTGTAGCCCCACCAAAATTAAGGTTATCACAAAAGAAAAATAAATTATAATATACTACAAAAAGCAAAAAGCCAACAAATAAAATTAATTTATGCTCTTGCTTATTAATCTTTTCACTTATGAATCTTATTATTGGTGAAAAAATATATACTCCAACGTAACATGTAATAAACCAATATTGTCTTGTTAAAATTGAAAAAAAACTGTAAAATAATTCCTTAATAGAAAAATTAATTTGATTAGTTACTAACATCAATAAATAAATCGATATAGAATATAAAAACACCTCTGTTATTATTTTATATAATTTTGAAACTTTAAATTTTGATTTTATACAAAAATATCCACTAATAAGTATATAACAATTTACTGATACATTGCATATAGTATGGATAATGGTATTAGTAAAATTAAACAAAGAAATATCATTACTATCTGGTATTACATTACTATAAGTATAAAAATGAAGAATAATAATCATACACATAGAAATTATCCTAAGTAATTCTATCGAAAGATTCCATTCTTTCTTTTTTTCTTCCATATTCCCTCTCCCTTCATAATTTAATTTTTTTTAAATATAAATTTATAGTCTTATCTACACTATCATTCCAATTAAATTTATTACTAATATAATTTTTTAATATCTCTGCATTTATTAATTTATTTTCTTTTAATAAACTATCTAAGTTTTTCTTTAAGTCTTGGACGTCTCCTTTTTTAAAAGCATGTCCATATTTCCCACATACTTGTGTATTTTCTTCTATATCACTTACTAAACAACTTTTACCATAACTCATTGCCTCTAATAAACTAATTGGCATACCTTCAACATCACTTGGTAAACAATACAAATAACAATTACTATATAATTCTTCTAATTCTTCTCCTTGAACAAATCCTGTCATAATTATATTATTATTATCTTTTACTTTTTCTTGTATCTCTTTATAATAATCATTTGTATGACTTGCTCCACCAGCAATAACTAATTTTTTATCAGTTTTTAATTCATTATAAGCCCTGATTAAATAGTGTAATCCTTTTTCTGGAACAATTCTTGCTAAAAATAATATATAATCATTACTATTTAAATTATATTTTTCCTTTATTATATGAGGTTGCCTTACTTCTGGTATATTAACTCCATTCGGGATAAAATTAGTATTTCTATTATATGTATCTTTAAAATACTTTTGTACGCTTTTAGATAGTACTATTATTTCATCAGCATATTTAGCTGCTAACTTTTCTCCAAACTTAATATACTTGGTAGCAAAACCTCCCCATTTAGATCTTTGCCAGTCCAAACCGTGTATAGTAACTACTATTCTCTTTCTAAAAAGATGGGGTATCCATAGCATTGCACAAGAACCCTCTGCATGATAATGTAAACAATCATATTTTTTTACCGATGCTATAATAGAAGCAAAAAAAGAATATATTAATGCATCTAGTCCTTTTTTATTTATTGTTGGTATTGTTATAATATTAATTCCTTTATAATTTTTTATTTTTTTAGTCTTTATATTTTTATCCGCTACATTATTCCCTTTTCTATTGTATACATCCACTTGATATCCCATTTTAACTAATCTAGTTGATAGTTCTTCAACTACTATTTCAACGCCACCTTCCCTTGATGGTATACGTTTATGCCCAATCATTGCTATTTTCATTGTTTTACTCCTTTTATTACTTCTATATATATATCTAACAATTCCTTACAATATTGATCTAATGAAATCATTTTATCTCTTTTAGCTATACAATTTTTAGACATATTTTCAATTAAAGAATCATTCTCATATAAATTTACAATTGCCTTTTTCAAATTTTCTTTATTTATATCTTCTATTAAAATACCAGTTTCATTATCTTCAACTAATTCCATCATTCCACCATTTTTAACCGTAATTACAGGTGTTCCTAAAGACTCAGATTCAAGGATTGATAAAGGACAATTCTCATACCAGATGGAAGGATACACTGAAAACTTAGCTTTAGCTATTAATTCTTCTAATTCTATACCTGTCTTAAAACCCATGAACTCTAAATTTTCTATTCCTTTACATATATCTTCTAAAGGACCTGTTCCAGCGACTTTAAATTTTATATTTTTAAGTTCTTTACAACATTCTAAGAAAATTTTTAAACCTTTTTCTTCTGATAATCTTCCAAAAAATAATACATAATCATCTTTTGTGTAACTATTTAAAGGTTTTAATTCAATAAAATTATGGATAGCTATTGTTTTTCCTTTATATATGTCAGAGGCTTTAAGTAGTTTATTTTCTAAAAAATAACTTGGACAAATAAATTTACTTACTTTTTGGTATTCTTTTTTATATTTTGTATATAATACTCCTTCTACACTCCCAATCATACTTTTTAATTTAGATCCATGAATACAATTACCTTTTGTACAATTCCATTTGCTACCATTAACGCACTTCTCACAAATTTCATTTGTATTTGGATTAAATAATAAATGATTTGGACATATCATTTGATAATCATGTACTGTTTGCACTATAGGTACATTCATTTTATAAGCCACATCTATAATTGAAGGAGTTAATTGAAAATTAATATTATTCATATGAATAATATCAGGCTTAAAATCTTCAATTACCTTTTTTATTTTTTCTTTTGCCTCTTTAGAATAAATAATTTTAAAAGGATATAAAATTTTCTCCATACCTGCATTATGAAAATCAACATTCGAAGTATATTGGTTAGCATTATTTTTCATGGTATTCTTTTCATCATACATTCCAAAATATTCAACTTGATGACCATGTTCTTGCAAATAATTTCCAATTTTTAAAAAATAAGTTTCAGCTCCACCTTTTGGATAAAGAAACTTATTAACCATTAATATTTTCATTACTCTGCCCCATCCTTTTTAATGACTGCACCAACAGTCTTAAACAAAAGTCCCATATCATAAGCAAAACCTTTGTGTTCATTATATTCTTTATCAAATTCCATTCTTTCTTCAAAAGTTGTATTTGATCTACCACTTACTTGCCATAATCCAGTAATACCCGGTTTTGATTCTATTATGGTATCATAATAACTTCCCATATCTTCCTTTTCTCTAGGTAAATATGGTCTAGGTCCTACAAGAGACATATCGCCTTTTAACACATTAATCAGTTGTGGCAATTCATCTATTGAAGTTTTTCTTAAAAATCCTCCTACTTTGGTAATTCTAGGATCATTTTTTAGCTTCTTATTTACCTTATATTCTTCTCTTACTTGCTCATCATTTTCTAGCATTTCAAATAATTTTTTGTCTGCGTCAGGCACCATCGTCCTAAACTTATAAAGTTCAAATAATTTTCCATCCTTACCAATTCGTTTTTGTGTAAACATAGCTGGTCCTTCTGAATCCTTTCTAATAGCAAGACTGGTTACCAAAAAAATCGGTGATAATACTACTAAGGCAGTAGCAGAAGCTGTTACATCAATTGCCCTTTTCAAAAAAGAATATGTTACTGTATGCAAATCATATTTTTCTTTTTGATTTAATACTTCTTTTTCTTCAAATTGAATGACCTTGTTTTCTAATATCTTTTTATCCGTTTCAATGCTTAGTATTTTATAATCTTGTGCTTCATTATACTTTGACATTTTTATCCCTCCACTTAAAAACATCTTCTTTTTCTTACGTACAATTTCGATTATAAACACAAACAATATAATTCCTGTAGCAATTCCTAACGTATCAATGCCAACATCTGTCAATCTGCTTGTCCTTCCAGGGACAAACTTTTGATGTAATTCATCTAAAAAAGCATAAATACTTCCAGTTACAAAAGAGCAAAACATAATACGGTTATAGCTTGAAAAAAGTGAATAAAAAAATGTAGATAGAATGAATCCGCCTACGCAATATAAAATATAATGTGCATTTTTTCTTACAAAAGTTTGAAACTGATCAGAATAATGCTCATGCTCTTCCTGTGAAGGTACTTTATCTTGATTTCCTGTAACAATAGACTCTACCGTCTCTATAAAAGTACTACTTGTTTCAAGACTTTTTTCCCCATTTTGAGCAGAGAACAAAAATACACTTACCATCCATATAATCACTAAAAAAAGTGTAATTCCACGTTCTATTTTTCTTCTAAATAACCTCATATTTTGCATTTTTTAATCCCCATAATAATACATATATTCTTTATGTTTTCCCACAATTATACTAACGCTTGCAATTATATCACTAGCCTTATCATAAGTCAATCAAATTAGCATATTTTATCTAAATTTGTAATAAAAATGTAATATTTAGTATATTTTGTCGATGATCATTTTTTATGATGATTTAAAACTTATAACACACAAAAAATAAAGCAAAATGAATCCCTCACTTTGCCTTATTTCTTCTCTATTTTCATTTTTACATTGATTAAATATCTTCTTCCTTATTTATTTTATAATCCATCACAAAACCTAGTAAACTTAACAAAGCAAACACTATTGGCAATGTGATAAACAAAATCACAAAAAGTGCATTACCTTCAGAAGCCCATTTTCCAATCAAATCAAAAAAACTAAGTGCCGTTGCAACACTAGGTGTATTTCCAGTAAATAAAAATTCCACACAAAGGGACATGACACCCCAAACCGCTGCTAGGCCTAAGATAAATAGCATACATAACCCGAAAAAAGTAACAGATAAAATGCCTAAAGCTAGCCATACTCTATTTCTTTTTTTCGGTTTTGCCAGTAATACTTTTGCCTCTTTACTTCCTACTTCTGTTCCACATTTTCTGCAAAAAACTTCATCGTATTCTAATTCTTTTCCACATTTCTCACAAATCACTGTTACCCCTCCTCTTCAAGTATTTTTGCTACTATAATACTATATAATAATCACATACAAAAGTCAAATTTCTAATGCAAATTTTAAGAAAATATCCTCTCTTTTTAATTGTGAAAGTTATGTGAAATATTATGTTAAGTCTTGTAATAATCAAAAAAGATGTTATAATAATAACATAAGTATACTTGTTATATCTTATTTTTTATTTTAAACTAATATTTCATAAATACCAAAACATTATAACTTAAGAGCATCTGTTAAGCCAGATGCTCTTTTTAAATATTAAGATCTAATTTTAAAAGTCTTTGGAGCCAAACGATACGCTAAAAATAACGAAATCACACAATATAATATACTAAATATCACAAGAACTGCTCCAAAAGTAAGAGTTGGAAGTTGTAACTTTAACATATAATAACATACCATATAGGTACCCACATTAGCAATAGAATAAGTCGCACTCTTCATTTCACTTTGTTCATTATATGGTTGTAACAAATAATAAAGTACCAAATAGTGAACGGAAAAGAAAATACTCATTGCAATAATCGAAAAGAATAATATCGCATATTCTATCGTATTACTTGTTCCACCCGTTACATACAAGATTAGCGGAAGACCTACTGCAATTACACTAGCGGGTAGTAAATTAATTAAAATAATACTTTTTAATCTTTCCTTAAACAAAAGTACAATTACCTTTGGACTCCTATAAAAAGCATATGTAAGCATACTATGATCACAATTCATAAACATCGCTTGTGTAATGGTCTGTCCTCTATTGATCATATACATTCCAAAAACAAAAATAGGTAAAATTTGAAGCATTGCTTGATTAATAGTTACTTTCATAGGTTCATTTACCAAAGAAACTGCAATAACTCCTAAAATACAAAACAAAGCAAATACTGCAATCTTTTTAGAAGATTTTAACAAAATCTTATTATGTCTTTTCATAAACAAATCATTAAAATAACGATATCCCTCTTTATTACTTGTAACACTTTGATCTACATCAATTTGTTTTAAAACAGACTCCTTTACAACATCTTTATTATCATAACTTGCTACCTTCATGTTAGTTTCTGTTAAAATTTCTTTATAAATTTCTCGATATAAATTGTAATTTTTAATATATCGTAGCCCTAATAAACTTAACAAAATCGTAACAATTGCCAGTACCAAGAAAATCATTGGAGTAATTGCAATTTGAACATATGGAAGTGCATAAGCTAACAGTAAAAACAAAAACAATACAAGCCAAATTGCTTTTACAGGATGATTCTCATCACGAATTTTCTTTTTCTTTTGATAAACTAGCAAATAATAACTACTCATCAAAATCTTGCAACTTGCTATAAAAAACGGAAATAACAAGCAAACATACAGTGGAGCATGAACAAGTAAGCCAAATAAAATTGTCCATGGCATAAAACCAATTACCACTTTTGCTAAAGCATACATATAATTAGATAATGTGTACTTTTTTGCATCCATACGCATAATAAACATTGCATAGTATTTATCATTGGTAGGATTAAACATATACGTATTTAAAAGAGCACCCGCAAATGTTAAAAATGTAAAAATATGAATAAAAAGATTTGCCTGATCCATTTGATTTTCATAGACATATACCATTCCAAAAATCATTGTAGCCACATATAGTAATTTCCCTATAAAAATAGTATATAGCTCTATTAAACCACTAATAATATTTCCTAAAATTTTAATTCCTGTATTTTGATACAAATCATCTGGAAGTATCTTTTTAATAAGAGGAATCTGTTTTAAAGCATAAATAATAGAATTAACACGATACGTATTTTTTAACTGAAATGATACCCAAAAACTATTTAGCATAATCCTTTTCTCCTTTTAAAATTGTCATAATATTTTCCTTTAATTCTTTCTCATCTATAGAATCTTTATGGACATCTTGTAATTCACCATTACTTAAAACTACTATTTCATCGCATAAACTTAAAGCAAGATCCATAATATGGGTAGAGAAAATAATAATATGATCTTTTTTAATTTGTCTTAACATCTGTTTCATCTCTTCTGCAACTACCACATCTAAAGAAGTTAATGGTTCATCTAAAAGTAAAATATTAGGGTTAGCAATAATATTAATTAACATTTGCATTTTATTTTTCATTCCATGAGAATAATCTTTTAATAGCTTATCTCTATCCTCTGGAGCAATTTGCATAAAATCAAAATAAGCGTCTAATGACTTCAAATCTTTTATCTTATCCTTATTAATATCCACGAAAAATTTTAAAAATTCTCTACCTGTCAAAAATTCTGGAACTTGAGGAGTAGATAGCACATACCCTATATCTTCAATCGTTACCTCTCTTAAACTTTCCTCTCCTATTTGAAATTTTCCTTGTTCTACTGGAATATCCTTATTTAAGCAATTAAAAAAAGTGGTTTTTCCAGCTCCATTTCTTCCTAACAATCCATAAATTTTTCCCTGTTCAAAAGTATAATGAATGTTTTTTAATACTTGTTTTTCTCCAAAACTTTTACAAATATCTTCTACTACTAATTTCATTTTTTCTTCTCTCCTTCAATGCTAAACCTTTTTAAAAAAGGATTCCATTTTTTATTTAATAATTGATAAACTCCAACACCTAGTGCAACTCCTAATGTATTTAACCATAAATCATCTACATCGCTTCCACGAGAAATTGGTAACTGACAAATCTCTATAAATAATGAAATTCCTAAACCTATTAAAATCACTTTTTTAACAGGAATCTTGTTCCAAATTAGCTTTATCAAAAATCCAAAAGGCATAAACATAATGATATTTCCTAAAAAATTAATCAGAAAATACGAAATATTTCCATAGTAAAATACCTCTATATAGGTTTCTTGAAAAACTTTAAAAGGAATCAGATTGGTACCTCCCAAGCTGCCATGAAAAATTTCGATTCCATTCATACCAATTTGAAATTTAGGAATGATTGTTTGTGAAGCAATTCCTATGCTATACACTACAAGTGCATACAACCCTACTTCATGATACCAGTTAATTTTCTTGTTTTTCTTAACATATAACCATACTCCTCTTATGATGATAAAAAAGGGAGTAAATAGCAACATATATTGTAGCATGGATATCATATAACTTATAATACTACTCATACTACCTCCTAACGAATGATTATCATACATATATATTATCCTATTTTCGCTTAAATTTCAACTATTTCTCGCATTTTTATCATTTTAAACTACGTAATCCTAAATCTTCTACAAAATTAGAAACATTGTATAAAATTAGTACTTGTGTAATTCCATTTTCTTCTATATAATCACTCATCGACATTTTATAATAACGTAAATCAATAAAATGTACTTCTTCAAAGTCATTACAAATAAATTGTGCCATATTATGGGCATAAGAATCTTTGATTACTAATAACTTCTCATGATTTTGGTTAGAAGTAGTAACTTTTACTCTTGCTTGATTTCCATTTAAATAATAAGAATATTTATCTTTTGTTTGTAAATAACTTTCCTCATATAAACTATTAGAAACTTGCGTATCATATTCTACTTGCAAAAATACCTTCTCTTTTAACTGATACTGATACATGAAATCTTTTTCTTGTAGAATTAATTGTGCTTTAGAGTCAAAAGTACCTAGAAAATCATCTGTTACTAAACGAATTTCATAATCTTCTAATGAATGCAAAGGAATCCCATTTTCTTTTGCATACTCTTGATAAACAAAATATGCACCAAGACTTGTCATATGATGATCTGTTTTAAAATAAATATATTCCTCTTTATGTTCTATTAATGTATCTAAAACATCTATCGTCTTAATAGAAGTTAAATTTTGATATACTTCCTCTATTAACTTACTTTGATCATAAACAGGTGCATTAGCAGGTAGTTTTTCTGGATAAACAGAAACAGAATTGGGTATTAACATCATTGTAATAGGAACTTTTTGATTTTGAGCAAATGCACTAATTCTTTCAATATGTTGCTTTACATTGGTTATTTTAGTTTCATCTAATACTTGTTTTTCAAATAGATATCCATCTTCTCCTATATAAATTCCTGTATTTTCTGTTTTTAAACATGCTTGCTCAAAAGTAGATTTTACCTTTAACCACAAATCACGAAACACAAAATGATCATTAATATAGCTTTCCATCTCTTTTAAATATTCTCCTTCTACTAATTTTGTAAAATCAAAAGTTGGAAAAGACGCAAGCATTCTATTTTCTTCTTCTGAAAAAGATACTTTTGGTGCAACAAAATTAAACACAATCAAAACTATCCAAATGCTCATAAACGTATAAAAAAACATTTTTCTTTGCATATTTCCTCCTAAAACCTAAAATACAAGAATGGATTAAATGTATCTGATACCAAACTTGCGGTTGAAAGCAAAAATATTCCTAAATAACTAACAGTTACTACAAAACTTGCTACAACGGTATTTTTCTTTTCTAAACGCTGAAAAGCCTTTGCTAAAATTGGGGTTGAAAGGAATATTCCAATCAGTAAAATCACGATATAATTTCTAAAATAATACCATCCTTCTGTATTATCTATGCCAAAAGCAAACATTGATTTTAAGTAATTTCCAATTTGACTTAAATCAGGAAAAGCAAATAAGATCCATCCAAACAAAATAATTAAAATTGCATAGCTATGCGAAAAAATCTTTGGAATTTTTTCAAGCCATTTTAGCAAACAGATTTTTTCTAAAATAAGGAAAATAGCAAAATATAG
This sequence comes from uncultured Clostridia bacterium, assembly GCA_944386605.1. GTDB lineage: Bacteria > Bacillota > Clostridia > TANB77 > CAG-465 > CAG-465. The sequence continues at coordinate 28,693 of CALXBS010000003.1, forward strand.
TCCCCATAACAAGAAGTTCCATGAGGCTCCATGCCATATTCCAGTTAAAGCCCAAACAATAATAATATTGATGATTTGCCTCTTTAACCCCTTACGATTTCCCCCTAATGGGATATAGACATAATCACGAAACCAACTTCCTAATGTTATATGCCATCTTCTCCAAAATTCTGTGATACTCTTGGAAATATATGGGAAATTGAAGTTTTCATCAAAACGCATTCCAAATATCTGAGCAAGACCAATTGCCATATCTGAATACCCACTAAAATCAAAATAAATTTGCAAAGCAAAACTAAGGATTCCAATCCAAGCTAAAACAGGAGAAAGCACAGTATAACTTCCTGTTTCTATCACATTCCAAAGTGCTCCTACATTATTTGCAATCAGCACTTTTTTGCCAAGTCCAATCAGAAATCTTTTCATTCCATTTACAAAATTTTCCTGACTAATTTTTTTATCTACCAACTCTTCTTCCACTGTTTCATAACGTACAATCGGTCCAGCAATAATTTGTGGAAACAAAGTAGTATAGGTTAAATAAAGATAAAAGCTTTTCTCACACTTTACAGTCCCTCGATAAACATCAATAATATACGAAATAGACTGAAATGTATTAAAAGACACTCCTATTGGCAAAGGAATGTTTAGTAATGGAATAGAAAGTCCTGTTAATGCATTCACATTTTGAATTATGAAATCAGCATATTTAAAAAATATCAAAATGCCTAAATTAAGTCCTAAATCAATCCATAAAAATATTTTCTTTTTTTTCTTATCCTGCTCATACTGATCTATTTTTCTACCACACCAGTAATCAACCATGGCCAGTACCAGCATGATAAAAATATAACGAATCTCCCCCCAAGCAAAAAATATAAAACTTGCAAGAATCATGACCGCATTCTTAAACTTTCTTGGAACAAGAAAATATACAAGTAACATAATTGGTAAAAAAATATATAAAAATACAATACTACTAAAAACCATTTTTACTCCTTTACTCTAGTAAATAGTATAACATGATAAATAATCATAGTAAATATCTCAAAAGAAAATAATAATGAGCCCATTTCATAATCATTTGGACTCATTTTAATATTATTTATTCATACTTTATATGCCTCTTTATTTTATTTTGTACCTTCGTCTCAATTCTAGATACATAGGAACGTGCTTATGACACCTCAATTTCTTAGAACATTTTTTAGCATAAAACATATACTACTAAGAGGGATTATGTATGAAAAATTGTGAATTTGTAACATTTATTTCTATACTAGCTTGCAGCATTGCAAAAAACAAAACAGAAGATGAAATTAACATTTTATCTACCTTTTTTACACAACTTGGAGATACTCTCGCAACTATTTCTGTCTTAAATTCCAGCAATGCTAATCAAGATATTAAATTTTAATATTTATACTTTTTCTCTAGGAAGCCTTAACGTAAAAGTGGTGATATGATTTTCACTAGTAGCTGTGATTGTGCCATCATGTAACTCCATAATTTCTTTGGCTATTGCAAGCCCAAGCCCTGCTCCACCACTAGCTGTACCTCTAGAATCATCTAGTCTATAAAATTTTTCAAAAATACTATCTAACTTATCTTTTGGAATCGTATACCCTTCATTTTGTATTGAAACTGTAATAAATTCCTGTTCATAACTTGCTTCAATTTTAATTTCTGTATTCTCAAAACTATAAGAGATTGCATTTTTAATCACATTACTAAATACTCTTGATAACTTATCTGGATCTGCATAACAAACAATATCTTCTGGACAAACCACTCTAAGCTTTTTGTTCTGTTCATTCATCACTGGAAAAAATTCATCAATAATTTGGTCTAACATTAGCTTTAAATTTAAACGTTTTTTCATCAAAACAATATGAATATCATGAAACCTTGCAACTTCAAAAAACTCATTCATAAGTTCCTCTAATCGATAGGCTTTTTCAAGAGTAATATTAACATATTTTACTCTTTGTTCTAAAGGTAAATCAGGAGATTCCTTTAACAATTCTAAATAACCTACAACGGATGTTAAAGGTGTCTTTAGATCATGTGCTAAATAAACAATCAAATCATTTTTTCTTTGCTCGCTTTCTCTAGCAAGCCTTTCATTTTTTTCCGCCTCATGTTTTAATTTATTTAATTTGATTTCAAAATCACTTAATTCTGGTGATAACTCTATATAATCAATCTCTTTATTTAACAACTGATTGGAAGCATTTTGTAATTCTGCTATATAGGAAAATACTTTTTTTAATAACTGATAAATCAGAATAATCATACAAATGACCCAAGCAAATACCAAAAGTACTAACATATACGATAGTCTAAAATAACGATAAGAGACATCTGGTAAAAGTGTATTTAAAAAAGCTCGAATAACAAATCCTAGAAAATAACATCCAGCACAAAGTGCCACTGTCCAAAGAACACACTTTAATATAAAATTCTGGAAAGTATCTTTAAATAAAGTTTGATTATTTTTCATTTTCTTCCTCCTTTATGCTTCAATTTGATATCCAACACCCCATACTGTTTTAATAAACTTAGGATGTTTTGGCTTTTCGTGTAATTTCTGTCTTAAACGCTTCATATGTACCATAACCGTATTATTGCAGTCTAAATATTTTTCTCCCCAAACCGCTGAAAAAAGCTCTTCACTACTAATTACTTTTCCTTTATGTTCACACAAATGCCATAAAATAGAAAATTCTATTGGTGTTAAATCGATTTCCTCATTATACAAAAAAACTTTGTGATTTTTTTGATTAATCATCAACCCTCGAATTTCTATCACATCTTTGCTCTCATTTTCCTGATTATAATGATAATACCTTCTTAAAGCCGACTTTACCCTGGCTACTACTTCCAAAGGATTAAATGGCTTTGTAATATAATCATCTGCCCCAATGGATAAGCCTTGAATTTTTGAAATATCATCTACTTTAGCAGTTAGCATAATGATTGGATAATTGTATTTTTCCCTAATTTTACTACAAATTGAAAAACCATCTATATCCTGTAACATCACATCTAAAATTGCCATATCTAGCTTTACTTCCTCTATACATTTTAAAGCAGATTTAGAATCATAAAACTTATGCACATAATAATCTTCATTTTTTAAATACAGCTCTAATAAATCTGCAATCTCTTTTTCATCATCTAAAACCAAAATATGATAACTCATCTTTCATTCCTCCATCCAAATTATACCATCAACAATTTCAAAAAACAAAGAAATTTAGGAATTGTAAGAAAATCGTAAGAAATTGTAAGAAAAAATTAAGTTAACTGTTATAAAAAAGTAAAAAACAAAAGCCATTTTTCCTTTATACTATAGTAAAAGGTGATGCATATGGAGAAACAAATGATATTAAAAAAGTTTCCTTTTATTTCTAAAATTCGTAAATATCAAAATTATTTACGTTTTTATTTAAAAATGTATTTAGATAGTAATCACTATAGCAAGACAATACAAAAAGAAGAGCTTGCTTATTCACTAAAAGAATTGAAAGACAAAATGCTAAACACTCGGTACAGGATTTCCTATAAAGTACCAATATAACAAAATATTTAACTTAAAACTTGCAAGTAAAAAACTACATCATTTATTAATTCAGCCAGGTGAAACCTTTTCACTCTATATGGCAATTAAAGACGCAGATAAAAAAGAGCATTATCAAAAAGGATTAACTCTTGTTCATGGAAATATGGAATTTGTAGAAGGAGGAGGACTATGCCAACTAAGTAATCTATTGTTTCAAATTTTTTTAAATAGCCCATTAACCATTGTTGAAAGACATACCCACAGAGTAAAAGATTTTCCTGATCCAATGGAAGAAACCTTAAAGGGGATTGACGCTACTATTGCAGAAGGCTTTCTAGATTTAAAAGTAAAAAACAATACAACCTCTACTTTTCAAATTTGTATTACTTTTGATGAAGAATATATTTATGGAAAATTACTTTGCAATGAACCTAATATAAATATTTTTTGTATCAAAAACAAAAATTTACAATATTTCAAAAAGGATCAAAAAATTTATGAACAAGTAGATATTTATAGGGAAGAAATACAAAATGGCGTAATCATCAAAGAAGAAAAACTCTATACCAATATTACACAAATTGGGTATCCATTGCCCGATACTGTAAAAATAATCGAAAAGGAGGATTTTAAAAATGAATAAAAAAAGAATTGGAATTTTATTTGGAGGATGCAGTCCAGAATACCCTGTATCATTAGAATCTGCATATAGTGTGATTCAAAATACAAATCAAGAAAAATATGATCTTGTGTTTATAGGAATTACAAGAGAAGGAAATTGGTTCTATTTTGAAGGAGACATAGAAGATATTAAAAAAGATCGTTGGTTACAAAATGGAAAATGTATCAAAGCTATTCTTTCTTGTCATAGAGAAGATAAAGGAATTATTTTAATACAAGATCATCATACCCGTTTAATAAAACTAGACGCTATTTTTCCAATTTTACACGGAAGAAACGGAGAAGATGGAACTGTTCAAGGATTAATTGCACTTTCAGGAATTCCTTTAATCGGTTGTGATTTACTTTCTTCTGCATTATGTATGGATAAATATTTATCTCATCAATTAGTAAAAAGTTATGGAATTAAAGTAGCTAATAGTGTTGTGATTACAAAAAATACCAAGGATATCCATAATGAAATTAAAAACTTAACTTATCCTTTATTCGTAAAACCAATGAGAGCTGGATCTTCCTTTGGTATTACCAAAGTAGAAAAAAAGCAAGATATGCAAAAAGCCATAGAGGACGCTTTTCAGTATGATACAGAAATTATCGTTGAAGAAAATATCGATGGAATAGAAGTAGGATGTAGTATTTTAGGAAATGAGCAACTAATTGTTGGAGAAATCGATGAAATTGAATTAAGTGATGGATTTTTTAATTATACAGAAAAATATACATTAAAAACTTCCAAAATCCATGTTCCTGCAAGAATAGATCCAAATATTGCAAAAGAAATAAAAGAAACTGCGGTTAAAATTTACAAAATTTTAAAATGTAAAGATTTTGCAAGAGTAGATATGTTTTTAACACCTAATAACGAAATCTATTTTAATGAAATTAATACAATTCCTGGATTTACTTCTCATAGTCGTTATCCTAACATGATGAAACATATCGGGATTTCCTTTGATCAGCTAATAGAAAAATTAATTGATTTGGAGGTGTAGTATGAAAACAATTTTATTAAAAAAAGAATGGATTCATCAGGGAAATTTAATACTCGTCAATAGAAATTATGAAATAAAACAAAATATAAAAAAGGATTACCTAACCTCTTTTAACTCTTCCTATCCCAATATTTTATTAGAATATGAGTGCAATTTACAATTACAAAAAGTGTTAAAAGAAATTCATGCAAAGGATCAAATTGTACCTGTTAGTGGATATAGAGCTTTTGAAGAACAACAAGAAATATTTCAAACTTCTTTAAAAGAAAATGGTGAAACATTTACCAAACAATACGTAGCATATCCAAATTGTAGCGAACATCAAACAGGACTTGCAATCGATTTAGCATTAAATCAAGAAAACATCGATTTTATACGTCCTAGCTTTCCTTTTAAGGGGATTTGTCAAGAATTTAGGAATAAAATGGCACACTATGGATTTATTCAAAGATATACCCAAGAAAAAGAACCAATTACACAAATTTCAAGTGAAGAATGGCATTTTCGATATGTTGGATATCCTCATTCAGAAATTATGAAGCAAAATCATCAATGCTTAGAAGAATATATTGATTATTTAACTAGTTTCCAATATGGAAAAAGTGGACTTGCTTTCCAAAATTATGAAATATCTTATATAAAAATGGATAAAGACGTGATAGAAATTCAAATACCCGATCAAGAAACTATCCTTCTTTCAGGAAACAATGTAAATGGTATCATTATTACTAAAAGGAGACTTTCTTACTGTGAAAAAGCAAATCACACTAGATAGATTTAGAATTTTTTCAGCACTCCTTATTATTGCAATTCACACCTATCCTTTAGACACCATAAACCCTACTCTAGACTTTATATTTACTCATATATTTTGTAGAATAGGGGTTCCTTTCTTTTTAATGATATCAGGGTATTTTATCTTACCTCAAGCTCTTAAGGATAAAAAAGTTCTGGTTCATTATACAATAAAAATAATTAAGCTATACCTTTTCTGTATCCTTTTATACTTACCAATCCATTTATATGCAGGTAGTTTTGTAAATAGCAATATTTTAACCGTTATAAAAGATATATTGATCAATGGTACATTTTACCATTTATGGTATTTTCCAGCACTTATCATGGGAATTTGGATTACTTTTGGAATGATCAAATATTTTAAAAAACCTTATATCTTGCTTCTCCTTTTCTATATTCTCGGACTTTTAGGAGATAGCTATTATGGAATCACCGAAAAAGGGATTATTACAAAAAATATATAAGATGGGATTTTTCCTATATTTGATTATTCAAGAAATGGATTATTTTACGTTCCTCTATTTTTATACTTAGGCTACGTTATCAAGCAAATAAAATGGAAAATGAGCCAAAGAACTTCCTTATGGTTATTTTGTACATCTTTGTTTCTCATGATCCTAGAAGGATTATTATTACATCACTTCCACCTTCAAAGACATGACAGTATGTACATTATGCTTATTCCTACCATGGTATTTTTGTTTTATTTTATCCAAAAGGATAACAAAGAAAATCATCCATTTTTACGTAATATTGCAACCTCTATTTACATTTTCCATCCCATCTTTATTATTTTTGTAAGAGGGATTTCAAAACTAACTCACCTTGAATCTCTTTTTATAGAGAATAGCTGTATGCATTATTTACTGGTAGCGATTACCACTGTAAGTTTTAGTGTAATACTAGAAAATATCAAAAAGAAAGTAGGGAAAAATAATGAAAAACGACTTAAAAAGAAACCGAGCTTGGATAGAAATTAATTTAAAACATTTGGAACATAATATTCATGAAATTCAAAGAATTATTCCTAAAAATACAAAAATCATGGCAGTTGTAAAAGCAAATGCTTATGGGCATGGTCTTACTAAAATCGCAAAAAAATTAAATCAAATTGGAATACAAGATTTTGCAGTAGCTACATTAGAAGAAGCAATCACTTTAAGAAAACATGATATTGCTGGAAATATCCTTATACTTGGATATACCGATTTATCAAACATACATAAACTCCTTGACTATGATCTCATTCAAACCATACTAGATTATGATTATGCTCAAAAAATCAATCAAATGGATTTAAAAGAAAAACTAAAGGTACATGTAAAGATCAATACTGGAATGAATCGAATTGGAGAAAATTACCAAGATATAGACCATCTTATAGAAATTTATCAGATGAAAAATCTACAAATACTTGGAACTTATAGTCATATGAGTGCTTCTGATAGCAAATCAAAAGAAGATATTTCCTTTACTTACAAGCAAATAGATTATTTCTTTCAAACAATTCATAAACTAAAAACACTTGGACTAGACCCTGGGAAAATCCATATTCAAGCAAGCTATGGTATATTAAATTATCCTAACTTATCCTGTGATTATGTTAGACCTGGAATAATTATGTATGGTGTTTATAGCAACACGGATGATAAAACAAACATTCAATTGCATTTAAAGCCCGTTTTATCTTTAAAAGCAAAAATAAGTAGTGTAAGAAAAATTCAAAAAGGCGAAAGTGTTAGCTACAATAGGACTTTTGTTGCAAAACAAAAAATGAAGATTGCTTCTGTATCTATTGGGTATGCAGATGGCTATCCTAGAAACTTATCCAATCAAATAACCAAAGTTCTTGTTCATAAAAAGTATGCAAAAATCATTGGTAGAATCTGTATGGATCAACTTGTATTAGACGTTTCTAATATAGATCACATAGCAGCAGGAGATATTGTAACCCTAATTGGAGAAAAAAGCATGATTCGTGCTGAAAAAATAGCTTATGATTCCAATACCATTACCAACGAATTATTAAGTAGACTTGGAAATAGATTACCCATTATCAGTAAAAGATAAATATAAAATGTGAAACTGACTATTTTGTTTCACATTTTATTTTTTAATTTTCTATCATATCAATAATTTCTTGACCTGTCATTTCGCAAGGAATATTGATTCTTTTTAAATAATGTTTATCGAAATCTTTAAAATCATTTATTCCAATATCATATATTTGCATATCCATTCCGTTATTTTTAAGTGCTTTTACACTCTGAGCTGTATAAGCACCATAGGGGTAAGCAAAAACTTTTAAATCTTTTTTCCCTAAATTTTTCTCTATGATTTGATAAGACTCTAATACATCATCTCGAAGACTTCTAACTGGAACTTTGTTATAAAAAATATGTCTTTTACTGTGACTATAAATCTCTATTAAACCACTATTTTGCATTTCTAAACATTCCTTCCAGCTTAAATAAGATATACCATTTATTTCTTTATCTATAAAATCTGTAACAATAAATATAGAAGCTTTAACTTGATATTTTTGAATAATTGGAAAAATGAGTTCATAATTACTAGTATATCCATCATCAAAAGTAATGATAATGGGCTTTAATGGAAGAGTACTTTTTCCCTGATATGCATTATTTAATTCCAGAAAGGATATCGGTGTATAACCATTAGCAAGAAGTACTTTTAAATTTTCTTCAAAACTTTCTTTGGTATTGATATACTGAAAGCCATCTGGATCGCTTTCTGGAACAACTTCTACAAAATTATGATATAGCAAAATAGGAATTTTTACACTTGCCCTTTGAGGTAAATGATAAACTTTTATGCCCCATACAATACTTACTACAATCACTATTATTACGATTACAATGATCAACTTTTTCATATGGATCACCCCTACTATATTATATTCATCAATGCTACTCACCAATTGACTTAATTTTTCATACGATAGACTAGGGGTGAAAAAAATGTTTATAATATCAATTGTGCTTGCACTTATCTATTTTTTATGCTCTTTATTGATTAGTATCAATTGGATCAATGATATTGCTTGTTATTTTGGATATTTTTTAGCAATCTATTTAGTCACGTTTGTTGCTTTAATACCAGGATTTAACTATGCATTTACCTTCTTTTCTTTATTATTTCAGAAAAAAGAGAAACAGAAATGTATTCAACAAGAAAAAGATGTTACAGTCTTAATACCTGTATATAATTGCAAAGATCATATTCAAGAAACAATTAAATCAATTCAATGCCAAGAATACTGTGGAGATATTTCTATTATTATGATTAACGATGGCTCAACCGATGGATCTTTAGAAATATTAAAAGATATCGAACAGAAATATCCAAATGTTACTCTCATAGAATCTGCTCATATTAGTAAATCTGCTGCACTTAATAAAGGACTTGAATGCGTTCATACAGAATATGTGATTACTGTTGATAGTGATACCGTACTTCATCCACTTGCAATTAGAAATATCATGAAAAAATTAACTCATTCTCATTCTAAAACCGTTGCAACTGCAGGATGTATCTTTACAAAAAGTACTAAAAGAAACTTTGTTGCTAAATTACAAGAATGGGATTATACCTTAGGGATATTTGGAGTAAAAATGGTACAAAGTATGTATCACTCCACATTAGTAGCACAAGGTGCTTTTAGTGCTTATCAAACATGTGCTTTAAAAGAAATTGGTGGTTGGAAAAATTGTGTAGGAGAAGACATCGTCTTAACATGGCAATTGCTTGCTAAAGGTTACCATGTTAATTTTGCACAAAATGCTATTGCTTTTACAGAAATTCCAACAACCTACAAAACATTAGGAAAACAAAGAAAAAGATGGGCTAGGGGAATGATAGAAGCTTTTAAAGAAACCAAAGCAATTTTCTCAAAAAAATTATCTTTTCCAGCTAGAATACTCATGTTTTTAAATTTATTTTTCCCATTTATTGATTTAGCACTTTTAATATTTGTACCACTAGGCCTTATCTTACTAGCATTTAAAAATCCATTACTCATCAGTTGGATTTCTTTACTGGTGATTCCTTTAAGCCTACTACTTTGCTTATTAATCGAATTAAAAAGAAATGCTTGTTTAAAATCCATTCAATGTAAATTAGAAAAAAGAAGCAAGCTTGCTTTTCTTTTCTATATTTTGTTATATACTTTCTTTTTAACACCATTTTGCTTAATAGGATATATATGTGAATTATTCCATTTTAAAAAAGCTTGGTAACAAATTCTATCTTAAGGTTAACATAGTTAATCTTAAGATTTTTTTATCATTTTCTTTTGCTACTAAATCGTTTTACAAAAGCATATACATATAAAAGGAGGATCTAAAATGAATGATTGCAAAAATTTAATCTGTATATATGATGATACCAAAGAAGATCTAACACAACTACTTTTAAATATATACGCAAAATTTGTAGAAAAAGAGTTGGACTACGAAGATGAATCTATTTACCATTGCTAACTCTTCCTTTTACAAAGTTGCGTTATATATCAGATTATCTAAAGAAGATGACAAAAAAGGAGAATCAGAAAGCATTAGCAACCAGCGTTCTATACTAACTCGTTTTTGTCAAGAAAATCATTTACACATTATAGCGGAATATATTGATGATGGAATTAGTGGAACCACCTTTCAAAGACCTTCTTTTCAAAAAATGTTAAAAGACATTGAAAACAACAAAATCAATATGGTAATTACCAAAGACTTGTCTAGACTGGGACGTGATTATATCGGCACAGGGCATTTCTTAGAAAAATATTTTCCAGAAAAGCATGTGCGATATATTTCATTACTAGATGGAATTGATACAGGAATTGAAAGTATTTCTAATGATATTACACCCTTTAAATCCATACTAAATGATATGTATGCAAAAGATATTTCTAATAAAATTAAAAGTGTCAAACATAATAAACAAGAACTAGGACTTTTCATTGGACGAAAAGCTCCTTTTGGTTATCTTTTAAAAAAAGAATTTCCTAATAAATTATTTATTGATACAGAAGCAAAACCTATTATTGAAAGGATTTTTCAAGAAGCCTGCAGTGGAAAATCTTGTCGAGCGATTGCAACCGATTTAACTCTAGATAATATTCCTACCCCTTCTCAATATGCAATGGCACATGGGAACAAAGTTACAAAAGTAAGTTATGCTTGGACAGATTCACGTATTCGAGAAATCCTTTTAAATGAAGTCTACATTGGAAATATGGTACAAGGAAGAATGAAGAAAATCAATTATAAATCAAAACAAAATATTCGCCTTCCCAAAGAAGAATGGAAAATTATTCCAAACACTCATGAAGCAATGATTGATCAAAAAACTTTTTTTAAAGCAAATGAAATGTTAGAATTAAGAAAAAAGACCCGAATTAAAAGTCATGATTATCTTTTAAAAGGATTTGTATATTGCCATGAATGTGGAAAAAAATTAAACTGTACTTCTAAAAAAGGTGTTTATTATTTTAGATGTAGCACTTATGTAACTTATACCAAACTTAGATACTGTTCTTCTCATTTTACCAAAATGGAATATGTAGAAAATAGTGTTCTTTCTAAATTAATAGAGATAATTACTAGCATAGATACGAAAGAAAAAATGATAGAAATAACCAAACAATTACTAAAAAAGAAACAAGAAAATAGAATACTTTCTTCTCCTTTAGAAGAATATCAGCAAAAGCTTTCTAGTTTGCTTTTAGAAATTGATACTATGTATCATGACAAATTACAACATATACTTTCACAAGAAGATTTTATAAGAATTTATAAACAAAAAGTAGTGGAAAAAAAGCTCCTTCAAGAGAAAATTAATCACCTACTTTCTCTTCCTTCTATCCCATCTGAGCATGAAAGCATAGAGGAGTTAATTCAAAAATTTTACTCTTCCTTTGTGATTTGTCGTGAAACTTTAGCAGATTTGATTCAAAGAATAGAAATTGATCAGGATAAAAACATTTATCTTTATTTAAAATTTAAACAATAATGAAAAGTGGTAGTAAGTAGTATTGCTAGCACTTTTATTGCAATTGCACATAAAATGTGATATATTACTACTACTTATTACTCTATCCAAAAATATAATTAATAAAGGAGGATTTCATATGGTTCATGAAGAAAAACTACAGGAAACTATGCGGTTTTATCTTTTAGCTACCCGTTTAAAATATAAAATCAGAAGCGGTTGGGATGAAAAGCACTGGAATGTGCAAAAAGAACGGTTAGAAAGTGTAGCAGAACATGTTTATGGTGCCCTCATTTTCTTAATGGGACTTCATTCTGAAATAAACTTAGATGTAGATCTTTTTAAAGTACTGAAAATGCTGACACTTCATGAAATTGGTGAAGCTATTATTCCAGATTACACTCCATATGATAACATTACTCCAGAGGAAAAACAAGAAATAGAACACCAGGCAATGGAAGAAGTACTTGGAGATCTTGCTAGAAAAGAAGAATATTTCTCATTACTTTTAGAATTTGATGAACAAAAAACCAAAGAAGCCATTTTAGCCTTCTATATTGATAAAATGGAAGCAGACATTCAATGCAAAGTATATCAAGATATGGGTTGCCACCATTCTTTTGATTCTTGGTATGAAGTTGATAAACCACTTTACAAAGGAGATGAACTCTTCTTAGCATTTTTAGAATATATTAAAAATCACTCTACCTTAATTTAAAAAGGATGAAAAATATGATTCTTTTTGCTATTCTCATTTCACTTATTATCCTAATATCCATACTTGCTATTGCACTTATTTATTCAGCAAAAACTGCTTTTTATCTACTTCTCTTAATTGCTTGCTTTGGAATTGCAAGCGAAGGCTTAATGAAACTGTGGAATTTAAGAAAATAACTTTTTACTAGGCAATACAACCTGTGTTGCCTAGTTTTCTTTTAAAAGTGTCATAAATATGTTCCGATACATAGGAACGTGATATCCCCAGCTCATCTGCAATTTGTTGTTGTGTTTTTTGCTTGTTTCCATCAATTCCATATCTTAACTGCATAATATATTTTTCTCGTTTCGGTAATTTCGTGTTAATATATTCGATTACTTGTTTACTAATCACACTGTTATAAATCGTGTCGATTGCATCTTTTGTATTCGAATCTAATGTTTCTACTAACTCCATATCATTTCCATCTTTATCGGTTCCAATAATCGTACTAAGAGAAACTTCTGCTTTTTGCTTTTTAGAGCTTCTAATATACATTAATATTTCATTTTCTACACACTTACTGGCATAAGTAGAAATTTTGTAATTTTTATCTTGACTAAAACTATTAATTGCTTTAATAAGCCCTATAGTTCCTATGGAAATCAAATCCTCTAATTCTTGTTCATTGGTTGTATACTTTCTAGCAATGTGTGCTACTAAGCGTAAATTATGTTCAATTAATTTATCTTTTGCCTCTTTACTTCCTTCAAAATATCTTCTTAAATAATATTCTTCTTCTGTTTTACTAAGTGGTTCTGGAAAAAGATTGTTATTAGAAATATATCCAAATAGTAAAAAGATGTGGGATAAAATATTTTGTAAAAAACTTAAAAACATATATACCTCCTATTTTTGCCTTAATACATATTTATGTTTTATTTATCGTTTCATACAGAAAAAAGAGCAAAATTTGCTCTTTCTCTACTTAATTCCACATGTCTTTTAACAATGCTTCTATTCTTTCTTTTCTTTTTTTGGTTTCTTCTATATCAACCGTAATCACATCATTTTCTATCCTTAATACATCCCCTTCTTTAGCTTCTTTAGGAAGTTTTTCCTTTTCTATTTCTATCATGCTTCTATCTTCACATTCACAAATAGCAAAATTTCCTTCAAAACGATCAACAATTACTAGCATATAAAAACCTCCCTTTATTCACTCATATAGCGATAAGAAGCAGGACTTTGATTAAAAGTAATATTCTTACCATCGGATACTGCAATAATAGTTCCTTGCTCATCTGTCCTATAAACTTCAATTCCTTTTTCTTTTAATAACTCCATTGTACTCTTCTTAGGATGACCATATTTATTATCCACTCCTACACTAATAACAGCATATTGAGGATTAACTGCATTTAAAAACGCTTGACTAGTAGAAGTATCAGAACCATGATGACCTACTTTTAACAAATCGGCACTTAAATCAAAATTTTTATCTAACATTTCTTCCTCAGATAACTCCTCTGCGTCCCCAGTAAACAAAAATGTATTTTCTCCATAAGTTAACTTAATAACAATTGAATAATCATTGGTACTGCTATAACTAGAAGAATTTGGCGCTAAAATTTCAAAACTAGCTTCCCCTAATGTATATGTTTTTCCAACTTGTGGAACTGTTAATTTTAAATTTTTAGCTTGTGCCGCACTAATAACATCTTCATATGTTTTTGTGGTAGCGGTTACTTTAGGAAATAACAAAGTATTAATAGAAAAATTAGAAATAACATTATCCATACCACCAATATGATCTTCATGTGGATGTGTTCCAATAACATACTCTAATTCTGAAATATCTTGATCTTCCAAGTAGTCTACAACCGTTTGTGCAGCGCTATTGGTACCTGCGTCAATTAACATACTATATTCCCCTTGTTCAATCAAAATACTATCTGCCTGCCCTACATCAATAAAGTGAACCTCTAACTCCCCATCGACATCTTTTACAGCTTGATAAGAAATATCATTATCTAAATGAAGATAAAAACTCCCATCTTCATTTAAGGTAACATACCCAAAAACACTTGCTAATGCAATTATAATTCCAATAACTACTTTTAAACCATTCGATACATTCTTTTTTTTCATATATTTCAACCTTCTCTTTCTATTCTTTCTTTATTTTATCATAATTCTCCTTATTTTTCTACAAATTTTTTCTAACATCTATTTTTCTTTTAGCATTTTATGATATACTATATCAGGGTGATACTATGTTAAAAGAAATATTAGGAAATATAACCATTTTTTGTCATAGTGCGATTAAATTTGAAAAAGAAAAAATTTATTTTGATCCTTTCAAATTAAAAGAAGAATACCATGATGCTAATATTATTTTTATTACACATGATCACTATGACCACTTTTCAAAAGAGGATATCTTAAAAGTAAAAAAGGAAGATACCAAAATTGTTTTAACCAAAGATATGTATGATAAAGCAATTGAACTTGGTTTTAAAGAAGAAGACATTTTGGTAGTTTATCCTAATCGAGAATACGAACTTAATCATATAAAAATAAAAACAATTCCAGCATATAACCATAATCGTACTTATCATCCAAAAGCTATGAAATGGGTAGGATATTTAATCCATATTGGAAAAGATTCTTACTATATTGCTGGAGACACAGATATTACAGAGGAAAATTCAGAAGTAAGATGTAAAACTGCTTTTCTTCCAGTAGGGGGAATTTATACAATGGATTACAAAGAAGCGGCTAGACTTGCAAATATTTTATGTCCTAAATATGTAATACCGATTCATTATGGTTGTATTGTTGGAACCAAAGAAGACGCAAAACAATTTAGCGAATTATTAAATCCAAGTATTATTTGTTGTTTTAAAATCAAATAAAACGAAAAATGATCCTATTTTTAGGATCATTTTTGCTTTTGGTTTTATTACTCTTTTCTTTTTGTTTTTTTCTTTTTTGTTTTTTCTTCTTTTCTTATATTTATTTTATTTTTTTACAATTATTTTTGTTTTTCTTCTCCATAATAAGCTTGTAATAAGATTTCTTTTAATTCTGTTACAAGTGGTAATTTTGGATTTGCAGTTGTACATTGATCTTCAAAAGCTCTATCTGCAAGTAGATCTGCCTTTTCAATATATTCCTCACTAACCCCTTCTTCTTTAAAAGAAGTTGTCATTTCAAGTTCTTGCATTAAATCTTTAATAAACTGAATTAATGAATCAACACCTTGCTTTGTTGTTTCTGCTGGAAGACCTAATCTTCTAGCAATATCTGCATATTTTTGATCTGCTATAAAATATTCATATTTAGGGAATGATACAAATTTACTTGGCATTGTTGCGTTATATCGAATTACATAAGGAAGTAAAATCGCATTGGTTCTTCCATGTGGTACATGGAATTCTGCTCCAATTTTATGTGCTAAACTATGGTTAATTCCCAAGAAAGCATTTGAAAACGCCATACCTGCAATGGTACTTGCATTGTGCATTTTTTCTCTTGCTTCTTTATCATTTGCGTCTTTATATGATCTAACCAAATACTTTGCTACAAGCTCAATTGCTTTAATAGCCAAACCATCTGTATAATCAGAAGCCATATTAGATACATAAGCTTCAATTGCATGTGTTAATACATCCATTCCAGTATCTGCTACTACTCTAGCAGGTAAACTATATACTAACTCTGGATCTACTATTGCAATCGTTGGAACTAATGCATAATCAGTAATAGGGTATTTTACATGATTTACTTTATCAGAAATAACAGCAAAAGAGGTTGCTTCAGAACCTGTACCACTGGTTGTTGGAATAGCTACTAACTTTGCTTTTTTACCTAAATCTTCTATTTTGTATACTTTTTTACGAATATCTAAAAATTTACTTTTTAAAGCGTCTAAATTCACATCTGGTTGTTCATATAATAGCCACATTCCTTTAGCAGCGTCAATAGGGCTACCTCCACCTAGTGCAATAATGCAATCTGGTTTAAAATAATTCATCATTTCTACACCTTTTTTTATGGTTTCAAAAGATGGATCAGGCTCTACTTCAGAAAAGATTTCACAATGTGCTGGCACCTTTCTTTTTCTTAAATAATATAGTATTTTTTGTACATATCCTAATTTTACCATAGATTCATCTGTTACAATAAATACTTTAGAAATATCTCTCATTACTTCTAAATATTTGATAGCGCCTTTCTCAAAATAAATTTTATTAGGTACCTTAAACCATTGCATATTAACCCTCCTCTTTGCTACTCTTTTTACATTTAAAAGATTGACTGCAGAAACATTTGCAGTAGTTGAATTTCCACCAAAAGTTCCACAACCTAGTGTAAGTGATGGTAAATTTGTATTATAGATATCACCAATTGCACCATGAGTGGATGGAGAATTAACAATAAGTCTTCCTGCCTTCATTTTCTTTTCATATTTTGCAATAACTTCTTTATCCTCACTATGAATGACTGCAGAATGACCAAGTCCTCCATAGTTTAAAAGTTTACTTCCAAGTTCTAGTGCTTGATCTGTATCTTTTACAACGTAATATGCAAGTATTGGGCTTAATTTCTCTTTAGATAAAGGATAGTCATCTCCTACTCCATCTAACTTTGCAAGTAATATCTTAGTACCTTCTGGTACTTTAATATCTGCTCCTTTAGCAATTGTATAAGCGCTTTGCCCTACAATACTTGAATTGATAGAAAGACTTCCATTTTTTTCAACAATCACATAATCTTGTAATTTTGCTTTTTCTTTTTCATTTAGGAAATAACAGCCATATTCTTTCATTAACTTTTCAAATTCTTTACTAATCACTTCATCTACGATAACCGATTGCTCTGAAGCACAAATCATACCATTATCAAAAGTTTTAGACATAATTAAATCGGTAACTGCTCTTTTTAATTTAGCAGACTTTTCTATATAACAAGGAACATTACCAGGTCCAACTCCAAGAGCAGGCTTTCCACAAGAATAAGCTGCTTTTACCATGCCTGAACCACCTGTTGCAAGAATTAATTTTACATCTGGATGATTCATTAGTGTATTGGTAGCTTCCAAAGATGGATGTTCAATCCACTGAACACAATACTTTGGAGCCCCTTCTTTTATTGCAGCCTCTCGAATAATCTTAGCTGCTTCTACACTACATTTTTGAGCAGATGGATGAAAGCCAAAAATAATTGGATTTTTAGTTTTTACAGAAATTAATGATTTAAAAATCGTAGTAGAAGTTGGGTTAGTAACAGGAGTTACTCCTGCAATAATTCCAACCGGTTCTGCAACCATTTCATAGTCTTCTAATTCATTATCATCAATGACACCTACTGTTTTATTGTACTTAATACTATGATAGATATATTCAGAAGCAAACATATTTTTCGTAATTTTATCTTCATATACACCTCTATTTGTTTCTTCTACTGCCATTTTAGCAAGCTTCATATGATTTTCAACTGCTGCAATAGACATTGCTTTTACAATTCTATCAATTTGTTCTTGATTTAAATTCTCATACTCTTTTTCAGCTTCTTTTGCTCGTTCAATTAATACTTTTATTTCTTCTTGTACACTCATTTGATCCATAAGATCCCTCCTATTAAAACTACGTGATAAGGATATTGTATCACCATTTATAGTTTGTTTCAAGCAAAATTACAAAAGTACACGGATATTTCACTTTTTCTTTCTATTTTTCTTTTGTTTTCTTTTTGTTATTTTTAGCGTTATATGATATAATGTGTGAGGTGAAAAAAATGACAAACAAAAAGCAAAAAATGAAAATCGTAAAATTAGCACTATTTGTACTTTTTTTAGTACTTCTTATTTTTCTAACCATCAAACTGCTACCTTTATTTAAAGATTTAGGAACCGATGCTGGAAGAATTGCTTTTAAAGATAAAATTAATCAAATGGGAATATTGGGACCAATTGTTGTAATGGCATTAATACTTGTTCAAATGTTAATTACTTTTTTACCTGGAGAGCCTTTAGAAGTTCTTGCAGGTATGTGTTATGGAACTATTGGAGGTACTCTACTTAATTTACTTGCAGTATTTATAGGGAGTTCTATTATATTTTTCTCTGTTAAAAAATTTGGAAAGGATTTTATTATCACTTTTTTCGGAGAAGAAAATTATCAAAAAATACAAAACAACAAAATATTTAAAAATGTAAAAAAAGTAGAACTAGTTTTATTTATTCTCTTCTTTATACCAGGTACTCCAAAGGATTTATTTACCTATTTAGGAGGGCTTATTCCAATTAAACCATTTGTATTTTTAATGATATCCACTTTTGCAAGATTTCCTTCTATTATTACATCTACTTTTGCAGGATCTAATATCATTCAAGGAAACTTTGATATTACAATCATTACTTTTATTGTAACTATTGTTATTGCAATTATTGGAATATTTGCTTATTCCAAAATATCGCAAAAATATAACAAGTAGCTTATGCTACTTTTTTCTTGACTTTCTTTTGTTCTCATCATATACTTTATGTGGTGATGAATATGATAATAGAGCCTAAAATGAATATTCTTTTGGAAGTACTTACACAAAAATTACAAGACCATTTTTTAAAAGAAGAAACTATCAAAAACAAAGAAATAATAAGTGATACCTTAAAGAGTTTCTCTTTAGAAGAAATAGAAATTCACTCTTGTACTTTAAAAAATATAAAATTTGAAAATTGTCATTTAGAAAAAGCCTATTTTTTTAATACTATTTTTGAAAACTGTGATCTTTCTAATATAGATCTATCCAAAGCCTCTTTAAAACAAGTCCTTTTTAAGAATTGTAATTTAATAGGTGCTCGTCTGGAAGACGCTTATATAGAAAACGTAAAATGGATAGATTGTAATTTAAACAATTCCTTTTTGCAAGAAAGCGCTATGGTACGTGTCCATTTTCAAAATACATTATTAAAAGAAAGTCTTTTATCTTCGGTTACGCTAAAGAATGTTACTTTTGATGAAACAAACCTTACCGCTTGTGACTTTAGTAAAACCAAACTATCAGGTATTGATTTATCTACATGCGTTATCGATGGAATTACAGTATATCCTAATGATATTTATGGGGTTATTTTAAATGAATATCAAGCAATTCCCTTTTTAAAAATCTTAGGTATAAAAATAAAGTCTTGATTTTTGTATCACTCCATGTTACAATAAAAGCTCAAAGGTAGGGTGACAAAATGGGAAAAAATATTTATATTGATTTTATCAATGCTGAAAGCAAAAAACGTACAAAAAAAATAATACTGATTACTGGTATTTTCATGATCCTTCTTCTTTGTATTTTTTTTAGACCTCTTACCAGTATGCGTAATCTTTATTTATATAAGCTAGCACATCCTACAGAACAAAAAATTTATTATAAACAAGTAACAAAGTCCACAATGGCTACAACTAGTAACAATCAAGAATTGGTTTTTCCAGCAAATGGAAGCGTTACATCCGGATATGGCAATCGAATTGATCCACTAACAGGTTCTTCCTCTTTTCATACAGGAATAGACATTTCTTGTTATACACATCGTGACTCTATATTTTCCATTGCAAACGGAATAGTAACTTTTGCAGGGGAACAACCAGGATATGGATATTGTGTCGAAATACGTCATGATTTAAAAGACCAAACTCTATATAGTTTTTACGCCCATTTGTCAAGTATATCTGTAAACGAAAATGATACTGTGTCCCAAGGACAAATTATTGGTCAAGAAGGTGGCGATCCCTATAGTGATCCAAATCCTGGATACAGTACGGGTCATCATTTACATTTTGAAATCAGAACTGCTTCTGGTTATGGAAATGACATTGATCCCAATTCTATTTTTTAGTATAGAAAAAGAAATGAGAAAGTCTATTTTTCTCATTTCTTTTTTAAATCAAATACAATTAATGGTACTTCCATTTCATTTCTTGTTAAACCACAATGAGTTGATTTCTTTTCAATGGAAGGTTTCATTTCTTTTGATAAATAATTTCCTATTTTTATTTGTGTATCTGCAATTCCAACTGCTACATAATCCCCAATAAAATCATCAATTTTTCTATGTTGATCCCCATAGCCAAGTAAATTGCTTTTTAAAAATTCTTCTTTCGAATACAAAATATATTTATCTTTAAAAATCTTATAAAATCTTTCTTCAAATTCTTTTCTTTTTGCATGATTTACAAAAAATCCAACCATTCGTGCTTCAAATGTTGGTGGCATGATAAGGCACTCCTGTATATCCTCTAGCTCTAGGATATCTATTGTTTCATGTATATCTTGATGACCATGATCCGCAGAAATAATTAATAAAGTATCGGTTTCTTTTAACTCTTGTAACATTTCTTGAAAATCTTTTTCTGTTTCTAATATAAAGTTTTCTGTTTCCTTTGAATAACAACCATTTTTATGGATAATACTATCTGGATTATCCATATAAGCCATGATAAATTTTTCTTCTGGATTTTTACATAATGTTATAATCCCCTCGCACATATCTTTTACATTATTAGCTGTTAAAGTTAAATTTGCCTTTTTCATACAATAACTAGGCATAATTTCATATGTTTTTACATCTGCATTTTTTTCTTTTATCTGCTCATATATCGTTTTATACCCAATGATATCCAATATCTTTTTATTTTTTACATTTAACTTTTCACCAGTATAAGAGTCTGTTCCTGG
Source organism: uncultured Clostridia bacterium (assembly GCA_944386605.1). GTDB lineage: Bacteria > Bacillota > Clostridia > TANB77 > CAG-465 > CAG-465. The sequence continues at coordinate 50,168 of CALXBS010000003.1, forward strand.
AAATACTTCTATATTTCTTCCATATTCTTTAAAATATTGTGTCCATGCTATCCATCCCGTTTGAATAGGAGGCTTTCCAGAATAATATGTTGTCATTGCAGCAGTAGTTGTTGAGGGATAAACAGAAGTGATTACATCTATTTTATGGTTTGAAAAAATCCCATTAGGAGATAGATGTTTTAATATATTTTCTCCCATCCCATCTAAAATTACCAAAACTACATTTTTATAATTTCTCTTTAATAATTGATCCATTTTATCCAAACTATCATAATCTGTTTCCACATGGTAATTTTTTAATATGGAAGTAATCAAATTTAATATACTATGATGATAATCTGGCATTAAAATATCTTTATTCATTGCCATTCCTCCTACTTATTTTAAACCTCTTTAATTCTTCTATACTAATGGGTGTAAAATCTATTACATCACAAGAAACATTAATATGTTTTTCTAATGAATAGGTATTATTTCTTTCTTGCTCTAGCCATTCTGATAAAAGAATATTATGAATATGTCCATGAACATTAATATATCCTTCTGGTATCTGATTATCCGGTACAGGGGTATGAGATAATAACAAGTTATAACGTTCTAACTTAATAGGAGGACTTTTTAATACACAAAATCCTCCCTCTTCATATATTCCTGCTCTCCAATGATCATGATTGCCTTTAATAAGGTATTTTCTACCATTTAGTTTTGCAGCAATATCATAAAATTCGGATTTGCTACTTAAAGCAATATCCCCTAAATGGTAGATTTCATCTTCCTTTTTTACTACTTTATTCCAATTAGCAATAAGGATCTCATTCATTTCTGTCACATTTTGAAATGGTCTATTGCAATATTTTATAATATTAGAATGATGAAAATGCGTATCAGAAATAAAATATATCATGTCATTACCTACTTTCTAAGCTTAATATGCCATTTTGAAAATTTCAATGATATCCTCTACACTTGGATCACGTGGATTTCCTGGTTTACAAGGATCTACCATCGCTTTTTTAGCAAGCATTGGAATATCTTCTATTTTAACTCCTACATCTTTTAAACTTTGTGTGATTCCTACAGAAGCAGATAATGCTTTTATTTTTTCAATAAAAGTTGCAATGATAACATTTTTTGTCATTCCCACAGTAGATACACCTAATGCTTCCAAGATATCAGCAAATCTTTCACTACAAACCGCTCCATTATATCGCATTACATATGGTAATAACAAAGCATTAGCAAGTCCATGTGGAGTATCATATACGGCTCCTAATTGGTGTGCCATTGAATGAACAATTCCAAGACCTACATTAGAAAATCCCATTCCTGCAATATATTGTGCAAGTCCCATTTTTTCAATAGCTTCAGGATCTTTCTTGTTAACTGCGTCTGGCAAGTATTTAAATATTAACTGAATTGCTCTTAAATGGAACATATCAGACATATCCCATGCAGCTTTTGTAATGTATCCTTCTATTGCATGCGTTAATGCGTCCATTCCTGTTGCTGCAGCTAAATTTTTAGGCATAGATTCCATTAATTCAGAATCAATAACAGCAAGTATTGGAATATCATGTGGATCAACACAAACCATTTTTACTTCTTTTTCTGGATCTGTGATCACATAGTTAATGGTAACTTCTGCAGCCGTTCCAGCAGTAGTTGGCAATGCAATTAAAGGTAGTGATTTATTTTTTGTATTTGCCACACCATTTAAAGAAACAACATCTGAAAATTCAGGATTTGTCATAATGATTCCGATTGCTTTAGCCGTATCAATAGCAGATCCACCTCCAACTGCTACCAATACATCTGCTCCATATTCTTGGCATACTTTTACACCATTTTGCACATTTTCCACAGTAGGATTAGGCTTTACCTCATGGTAAACTAAAAACTCAATTCCTGCTTTCTCTAGTACTTTAGTAACTTTTTCAGTTACTCCTACATCAAACAAAGCTTGATCTGTAATAACCAAAGCTTTTTGAAAACCTCTTTGCTTGATTTCATCTGCTATCATTTTTCTAGCACCTTTTCCAAAGTAAGAAGTTTCATTTAATATATATCGATTAATACTCATATATCTCCTCCTTCTATTTGATTAATAGTATTGTAACAAATCTAATCAGAATTATCAATACTTTTTGACTTTACTTTTTTATTTTACAAACTCTATTAATTTATGACAACCAGTACAAAGATACTTGCTTTTTCGTCAATATTGTGGTATAATATCACATGAGAAAAATAAAAGATCTAAAAATATTTTTGAAGGAGGAATAAAAATGAAAGAAATGTATTTAATTAATGAATCAGAACAAGACATTATTGGTACATGTCTTTCACGTTCTAATGATGAAGAAAAAGCATTACAACAAAGTTTCAAATTTTTCTTTATCTTTAACCAAAATAATCGATTTATAGGAGCTTGTTCGGAGTCTAAAATAGAGCAATTGTTAACAAAAGATTCCAACTTAACTTTCGTTCCATGTTCTGAAAAAGAATACGCCTATTTCTTAACCACCGCTGGAGCTATGTTACCCCAAAATATTTTCGGTAGAAAAAAATTCAATAGGCATACTATTCGTAATTTGATTACTATTTAAACAACTCTCCTTATTATTGGTTATATTAGGCTAGCCCAGGCAATCTGAAAAAGGTTGCTTGGGCATTTTTTATAACTCTTTTACGACTTCAGAAGCAATTAAAAGTCCTGCAACAGAAGGCACAAAAGAAACACTTCCAATGACACTTGTATCCAAACTTTTCTTAGGAAGTTCTGTAGAAAACAAAACTTTTTGCTTAGAAATTCCAATTTCTTTTAATTTCTTTCTCATGATTTTTGCCAAAGGACAAGTATTGGTTTTAAAAATATCCTCTATTTTAAAAGCCATCGGGTCTAATTTATTTCCAGTCCCCATACAAGAAATACAAGGAATACCTCTTTTATTGCATTCTTGAATAATACATATTTTAGCAGAAACATCATCGATTGCATCAATTACATAATGAATCTCCTCTTGAAAAAAAGAAGAAATATTTTCTTGCGTAACCCATTCTTGTCTGGCGGTTACAGTTATTTTAGGATTGATATCCATGATTCTTTCTTTTGCAACTTCTACTTTTGGCCTACCAATAGTACTATGCAAAGCAATGATTTGACGATTGATATTGGTAATATCCACCACATCTTTATCCACAATCATCATATTCCCTATTCCCACTCTAGCAAGTGCCTCTAAAACATAAGAACCTACGCCACCAAGACCAAATATTAAAACACGTTTTTCCTTTAAAGAATTTACTTTTTCTTTTCCTAATAAAGTTTCTGTTCTTTGATAAATTGTATCCATATCTTTCCTCTATTTCTTTTTTCGAATAATCGTACCTGGCATTAAATCATACGGTATTTTTATTTTTACCAATTGTCCTTTTACCCCAGGATTAATTGTATCAATTTCTTGTCCATTTTTAATATCATATAGCTTGTCTATTGTAAAAGCACATTCCTCTAATGTATAAGGTTTTAAAATTTCTAATCGATCTTTTAAAGAAAGTTTATTTTTAATCTCTACAATATAGATATCTTCATTTTCTCTTTCTACAACTCTTGCTCCATATTCATAATCTAAATTTTCACTCTTTCCATCTAAATCATGAATATCTTGATTATTCTCATCTGAAAAATAAAATTCAGATAGTCCTCTTGTTTTTACCTTCTCTAATTCTTTTAAATAAGAAGAAGCTTGATATTCTTGTTCTAAATTTTTTTCTTTTAAAGCAAAGTAGTCATCAATAGCTTGTCTATATGCTCTTACCACTGTAGCTAAATAATAATCTGTTTTTAATCTTCCTTCAATCTTAAAGCTATCCACTCCCATTTCAATCAAAGTTGGAATTTGCTTAATTAAACACATATCTTTAGAAGAAAATAAATAGGTTCCTTTTTCATCATAGTCCAAATGAATCACACTATCTTTATTATTTACTTCGGTAGCAGTAATTTCATATTGCCATCTACAAGGTTGAGCACAGTCTCCTAAATTTGCGCAACGATTGGCAAGATATTTGCTAAGATAGCAACGTCCAGAATAAGCATAACAGATAGCTCCATGAATAAACATTTCTACTTCTAAATCTTTAGGTTTATTCTTCATAATATATTCTATTTTTTCCTTACTTAATTCACGTGCAAGTATGACACGTTTTGCGCCATATTGGTGCCAAAAATTAGCTGCATGCAAACTAACTGTATTTGCCTGAGTGCTAATGTGAATTTCCATATGAGGAGCCTTTCTTTTAATAGTTTCAATCACTCCAACATCGCTTGCTATAATTGCATCCGCCCCAATTTTGTCTAATCTTTCTATTTCTTCTTCAATTTCTTCATAAAAATCATCATGCGCATAAATGTTTAAAGCTACATATACTTTTTTTCCAATACTATGTGCATATTCAATTGTCTCTGCTAAAGAATCAGAATTTAGTTCTGCTCTAGATCTGAGTGACAATCTAGCTGTTCCTGCATACACGGCGTCTGCTCCATACATAAAAGCAATTTTTGCCTTGTCCAAACTTCCAGCTGGTGCTAATAATTCCGGTTTTTTCATTTTATTGATTACTCTCCCTTTCTATATATTCTCATAAATTTCTTTTAAAGTAAGTGCATCTATTCCTTGTGTTCCTGCTGATTCACAGATAATGGTAGGTTCCAGTTTTAATTTTTTAATCGCACTTAAAACATCTCTTTCATTTGGTCCAAAACTGCTATCTTGAAATGTAACATGTCTTTTCTCTCCACCTGTAAGTGTATATTCCATCTTACTAAAATGAGAATGAAAATGCCTCATTCGATCATATCCTAAATCATCGATATAAAGTTGCAATTCATTTTCCCAAGCTTCTTGACTATTTAATGCACCCAAACTTCTACAATACAAATGACCAAAGTCAATTGTTGGTAACAATCTTTCATCCACCTGGCACATTCTAATAATTTCTTTACTATCCCCTAGTTGATTGATTTTTCCCATTGTTTCAGGGCAAATAATCACATCACCTAAATGTAGCTCATCTGCCACTTGATATGCTTGTTTTAATAACTTACAAGCACTTTCTACTGCAAATTCTCTTTCTAAATTTAGTAATGCACCTGCATGAACTACAATTTCACTTGCTCCCATTTTTTGAGCAACTCTCATGGTATCTATGATATACTGAATGGTAGCTTTTTTCTTTTCCTCTTGTTGGGTTGATAAACTAATATAATAAGGGGCATGAATACTTAATTTAATTTGATATTTTTCAGCTTCTTTTCTAATTGCTTCTATTTTTTTATCTGTAATTTTTACCCCTCTTGAACATTGATATTCATAAGCATTTAAACCTTTAGAAAACAAATACATTGGCATTTGCTCTGATACTTTAAAAGATTCATAAAATTCATTTGGATTTCCTGCTGTTCCAAAATAAATCATCTTATCACCTTTTGTAACTCAATTGCATATCCATCATCTGGAATAACAATATTTTTCATACTGATATTTCTAGCAAGCATTTTTGTTTCTGTTTTCATATGAGTTGCTACAATCGTTTTATTACGATCGCTACTTGCTAACTCTTGAATATTATCTATTCCCATATGAGATTCATTACCTACTTCATTTGACATATCTGCTACTAATATATCAGATTTCTCTAATAATGTTTTTACACCATCACACATTCTGGCATCTCCTGTAAATCCAATGCTTAACCCATCATTTGAAATCAAATATCCATAACTTTCACATTTATCACTATGTTCCACTTTTACAGATGTTACTTTCATATCTGGTAAAATTTCCTGATTTTCCAAATGATTACAGTCAATAAAAGTTAAGCTTAAATTTTCTTTTACTTCTTCCCAACTTCCTTTAAAAGCAAGCTCATATAGCTCTTTAATCTTTTCTTCAATTCCTTCTACTCCTACAATAATAAATGGCGTTTCTCTTTTTCCTTTTTTAGATTGTCCTTTTAACAAAAATGGAATATCAAAAAAATGATCTCCATGTAAATGAGTAATTAAGCAACCTCCAATTTGATTTAAATCATAACCACTTTTTAATAATGACTTACAAATCCCATTTGGAATATCTACTAATAATTTCCCGTTTACGATGGAACATGCACTATTAGAAGTTGAAAAAATAGATCCTGTTCCTACTAATTCAATTTTCATACACATTCTCCTTCCAGACACTTTATATACTGTTACAGTTTTAAAATATTATACACTATTTCATTAAAATTGTAAATATCAGCCTTTTTTACTATTTTAGTTTACTGATAATATGATATATTCCATCCGTAATTCCTCTTCCTAGAAAAGTACAAAATGCAATATACCCTTCTATTAGCCAAGAAGAAGGAATCAAAATAGCAACAAATGTACCTATAACTATAAATGGGCCAAATGGAATATAGTCTTCTCTTCCTCTTTTTTTAGTTAGTAATAAAATAATAGCAGTAGTTGCCCCTATGATAAATGAAGCGATGATAATAACTAGTATTTTTTCAACTCCAAAGAAAAAACCTAGTCCTGCCATTAATTTTACATCACCAAACCCCATGCCTTCTTTTTTTAAAAATAAATAGGCAATTCCTGCAATAGCAAGAAAACTTCCGCCTCCAATAAGTAATCCAAGTAACTGATCTTGCCAAGTATTTTTTTCTATACAAAGTTTTATGATACCAAGTAAAAATATAAGGATATGAGCTGTATCAGGTATTAAATTTTCTTGATAATCTACTGAAAACACAATTAATAAAATAGGGACTAAAAATAGTGCTAAAATACTTGCTAAATGGATTCCATAAAAATAAAATAAAATAGTGTAAAATACTATCAAAATGCTAGAATATTTTACATCTATTTTATAGTCCTTTAAAAAAGTATTAAAAAATTCTTCTTTTGTGATTCTTTCAGAAATAAAAGGACAAACCTTTTTAATGACATGTGCCACTATTTGCCCAAAGATTATTCCTATGATTCCCAATATGAAATATTGTAAACTATTTAGCATTTTTTAAAACTCCTTTTTTCTTATAATAATGATTTAATATTACCCTTTCAAAAGGTCTTTTGATCTTGCTAACAATAATTTCTTTTTTATTAATTGGTTTTACTAAAATGGTTTTTATTCCAAATCGATTTCCACCATATATATCTGTAAACAACTGATCCCCAATCATCAGGATATTTTCCTTTTCTACCTGTGTTTTTTCTAACATATAATAATATCCTTTTTGTCTTGGTTTTCTTGCTTTATAATAATATTGCATTCCTAATTCTTTCGAAATTTTCTTTACCATTTTTTCAGAAATAGAATTGCTCATAATATAACATTTTATTCCTTTTGCTTTTACATTTTTTATCCATCTCTTTAGTTCTTTACTATACTTCCCTTTATTATCGATTAAGGTATTATCCATATCTAATAATACTAATTTTATATTTAATTCCTTTAATAATTCTAAGGGAATATTTTCGACTTTATCAAATGTATAAGTAGGATAACAATTTCTAACCAATTTTTTTAACTTATTTTCTTTCATCTATCCCTCCTACCAATATTTATATCATACTATAGTCATTGCCATTTTGCAACGATTTTAAAAGATTTTTTGTAAATATATCCCAATATTACTTTAAAATATAATTTTCTTATGATATAATAGACAAAGATTTTTTAAAGGTGGGAATAATAATATGAACAATAAAAACATTTATGAAGTATTAAAAGAAAGAGATATGATCAAGCAAATTGCTTTTGAAGAAGAATTTAAAGAAATGGTTACTAAAGAAAAAACACACGTATATTTAGGAATAGATCCAACTGCAGATAGTATTCATATCGGTCATTTTATACCTCTTATGATGATGTCTTATTTCCAAAAATGTGGTCACACCCCTATTATTTTAGTAGGCGGAGGTACCGCTATGATTGGAGATCCTAGTGGAAAGTCTGATATGAGACAAATGCTTACCAAAGAAGATATTTCTAAAAATGTAGATAATATTATTAAACAAGTAAGCAAATTTGTTTCTTTTGAAGGAGAAAATGCAGCTATTATTGTTAATAATGCTGACTGGATTTTAGACTTAAATTATATGGAATTTCTACGTACTTATGGTGTGCATTTTAATGTTAATCGAATGCTTGCAGCAGAATGCTATAAGCAACGTATGGAAAAAGGACTTACTTTCTTTGAACTAAATTATATGCTAATGCAAAGTTATGACTTTCTAAAATTATTTGAAACCAAAGGATGTAAAGTAGAAATTGGTGGAGATGATCAATGGTCTAATATGATCAGTGGTGTAGAACTGATTCGTAAAATTCATAAAAACGGAAGTTTTTGCTTAACTTGCCCATTACTTCTTACCGCAGATGGAAAGAAAATGGGAAAAACTGTTTCAGGCGCGTTATGGTTAGATCCTAAAAAAACATCTCCTTATGAATTTTATCAATATTGGAGAAATATTCAAGACGCAGAAGTGTATAACGTTTTAAGAATGTTAACTTATCTTCCAATGGAAGAAGTAAGAAGACTTTCTTCTTTAGAAGGAAGTAAAATCAACGAAGCTAAAAAAATCGCTGCTTTTGAAATCACTAAACTAATTCATGGAGAAGAAGAAGCAACAAAAGCACAACAAGCAGCAGAAGATCTATTTGTTCACTCTAATAATAGTGAAAATATGCCAACAGAGTATATTGACTCTGAGGATAAAAATATCTCTATTTTGGATTTACTAGTAAAATGTAAAATTGCACCTTCAAAAGGGCAAGCTAAAATATTAGTAGAACAAGGTGGTATCTCTATCAACGACCAAAAGATAACGGATATTAAATTTATGTTATCTGATGAATTATTTACAGATGATTTTATCATTATTAAAAAAGGAAAGAAAACTTTTGTAAAAGTAAAAATAAAATAAAGGAGGAATTCTATTGGAATATACCTTAGGAGAAGAAATCGTAAATTCTATTACTCATGGAATAGGCGCTTTACTTTCAATAGCCGCTCTTGTTTTAATGATTGTCTTTGCAGCAATCAATGGAACGGCTTGGCATGTTGTAAGTGTATCTATTTATGGTTCTACCTTATTTATTTTATATTTAATGTCTACTTTGTATCATGCAATTACAAATAAAAAGGCAAAAAAAGTATTTAAAATTATTGATCATTCTTCGGTTTATTTGTTAATTGCTGGAACCTACACTCCTTATTCACTTGTTGTATTACGACAAGACTCTTATAAGGGATGGGTAGTATTTGGCGTTATATGGGCAATGGCAATCTTAGGAATTACCTTATATGCTGTTTTTAAAAATAGAATCAAAATATTAAATGTAATCTCTTATGTAGTGATGGGATGGGTCATTGTATTTGCATTCCCTGATTTACTTAGAATTATGACAGAAAATAATGCAATTGGAGGAATTTATTGGCTATTTGCAGGAGGAATTTTTTATACTGTTGGGGTTATCTTTTATGCCATCAAAAAAGTTCGTTATTTTCATTCCATTTGGCATATTTTTGTATTACTAGGTTCTATTTGTCATTTCTTTTCAGTATTATTTTATGTTATTTAATTTACATTAATTATTTATATTTGAAAAAAGGTGGTCACGAAACCACCTTTTCTTTATTCTCTTACATCAATATCAATATTTCCAACTCCAGCTTCTACAGATACAAATTGATCTCCCATTCCATATCTTTCATTATTAGACATTTGCTTACCATTAATTTTTACATTTCCAAAACCTTTTTCTACATCTATTGTATAGCCTCCTTGAATGGCAAGTAGTGTTATATTTAAATTTCCAACACCACCTTCTATTTCACTTCTATTGCTAACACTAGCTGTAATATCGGTTTCTCCTACTCCAGCTTCTAAAGATAAAACACCTAAACTTCCATTTTCAATTGTAATATTTCCTACACCAGAATCAATTTTCGTATTGTTTGAATGAATTTCTTGAATGAAAATATTTCCAACATCTAAATCTAATTCTATCTTATTTGCTTGCAAAAATTCTATATCTGCTTTCCCCACTCCTGTATCGATTTTTACAGTATTAAAAAAGACATCTTCTGGTAAATAAATAGTAATATGTGAATTTTCATTAAAAGCAAGTAATTTTTCCTCTTCTTTTATTTTTAAAGTATGACTTATAACCTCTATTTGTAAATCTTCTCTTACATTTCTAGCAACGACTTTTAATTGATCTCCTTTTAAAATTTCAATATTAGAAACTGCAATATCAAGTGTTAAATTGGTTATATCACTTACCTCAAATTCCTTTTCAAAATCAATTCTATTGACATTTGTAGATATTTCCACATCATTTGTAAAAATACTAACTAAAGACAAAGCGCCTAATGTAATATTTACAATTAAAAATATAGCAAAAGCAATAGCTCCCCACTTAATCACTTTTTGAATTGTTGTCATTTAACTGTAACACCTCCAAACAAGCAAAGTGCATCTACTAATATCGTAGGATTATTTGGATCATATTTATCCTGTAATTTATTTTCAGAACCACCAAAAATACTTGTAGATTTTACCTTTACATTAACATTACTTGGAGCAATAATGGTAACTCCACCAAAAATCGCACTAGCTTTAATATATCCGTTTTCTTTGATGTTACATGCTTGAATATCAAAATGAACTCCTCCAAAAATAGCATCTAATTTTGCATTTTGAAACTCATTATCTCTTAATATTACTTTTTGCTCTGAAAACGTTGCGCATGTCTCAGCAAGATCTTCTTCTGTAAAATCTTTTATCTTTTTGGTTACTTTTTTCACTCCAAAATCTTTAAAAATGACACTAATTCCTATTAGTACAAAAACAATTGGAACAATTAATTTTACTGCTATACTTAAATTGATAACGCCTCTTACACCTAGTAATAATCCAACACCAATTAAAATACCAATAATATTTCCTACTTTTCCGTCTTCTTTAAACAAACCAATAAAGCATGGAACAATGATAAATAAAGTCCACCAGCCACGGAAAAATAAATTAATATGAATCATATCAAAAGCATTTAAGCCCCATATAATTCCAATTCCAATGAGAACAAGACCCCATAAAAGATTTCTTATTTTCTTCATTTTTCTCACCATCTTTCTGAAAGCATTTTACCATTATATACGAAATTTTACAATGAAAAAGAAGTAATTTTTACAATTACTCCTTATATTTTTACAATTCTTCTGAAAATTTTGGTTCACAAGTAAGATTGATCTTTAAATTTTTTAATGTTTTTAATTCACCATCGGTGACAATATAGGTAGCATGTGCATCGCTATCTTTTAATTTTTCTAAGTTTTTTAAACCGGTTACAATAATAGGATTGGTAGCAGAGCAAATACTTAGTGCAATTAATACTTCTTGCAAATTTAATTTTGAATATTTTTTATAAATGGTATTTTCTTTTAATTTCAAAATTGGATTTAAAACACTAGGCGATAATAAATATACATCATCAGGAATATTGGTAAGTTCTTTTATAGCATTAATCAGTAAAGAACTTGCAGGAGTTAAAATATCCGTTTCTTTTCCTGTAATAATTTTTCTATTTGGTAATTTTAAAGCAATCACATCTTTTTGTTCTCTTTGGGCTTTTTGATTAGCAACACGAATGACCTTTCTCATATCTGTATGAAGGTTTAATTCATTCATCAGTAATTTTACACTTTCTGCTATTTCTTCCGGTATTTTTTCTAATTTATAATCGCACAAACAACTATAATATCTTCTAATAATTTCTTGATAACATGCTTCTTTTACCACATTATCATTGATAATACATTCTTTTACCATATTAACACCCATATCGGTAGGTGATTGATAAATTTCTTTGCCAGTAATTTTAAACAAAATATTTTTTAAAATTGGAAATGTTGCAATATCTCGGTTATAATTTACGGCACTAATTCCATAAGCTTCCAAATGAAACGGATCTATCATATTTACATCTTTTAAATCTGCGGTTGCAGCTTCATATGCTACATTAACAGGATGTTTTAATGGTAAATTCCAAACTGGAAATGTTTCAAATTTAGCATAACCTGCTTTTACTCCCCTTTTGTATTCATGATATAGCTGCGATAAACAAGTAGCAAGTTTTCCACTATTTGGACCAGGAGCAGTTACAACTACCAATTTTTTAGTAGTAACAATATATTCATTTTTTCCATATCCTTCTTCACTTACAATGGTTTCAATTTCTGTTGGATATCCCTTAGTAGGTGTATGAAGATAAGTTTTGATTCCTTTTGCTTCTAAAACTTTTCTAAATTTTTCTACACCAGCTTGTCCTGTGTACAAAGTAATGACCACACTACTGACATAAAGATCTAGCGCTCTTAAATTTTCAATCAATCTTAATAATTCCATATCATAAGTAATACCAAAGTCTGCTCTCATTTTTTTCTTCTCAATATCGCCAGCATTAATACAAAAAACCACTTCTACATCTTCTTTTAATTCTTTTAACATTTTAATTTTGGCATTTGGTTCAAAGCCAGGTAAAACTCTACTTGCATGAAAATCATCAAATAGTTTTCCACCGAATTCTAGATACAATTTGCTATCAAACATATTGATTCTTTTTTTAATTTCTTCACTTTGAATTTTTAAATATTTTTCATTATCAAATCCTTTTTTCATATATATCCCCTCTATACTTATCCATTATATTATAATGATTTTTTTATTGCAATTTGATTTAGAAAATTTATTGTTACATTTTCATGATAGAATTATGTCTAAAAAAATATTTTACAATATTTTACAAAATCTATTTACTATCTAAATTATTTATGCTATAATGGTTGTGTAATGGCCCATTGGTCAAGAGGTTAAGACGCGACCCTCTCAAGGTCGAATCATGGGTTCGATTCCCGTATGGGTCACCATTCAAACAGGTTTTATACCTATTTTTTTTATTTTTTATCGGATTCTTTTGGTATAAATTTGTATAAAATTTTTTATCTTTACACAAACTAGATACATAAAGAAAGGAGTTTTAATTATATATTATAATTAAAAACACGTGATAATATGAACATTCTACATAAATTAGAATATCGTAATCAAAAATTACAAATGGTTCTTTATGCATACTATCCTGCAGAATATGAATTTGCATTAGATTTTAACTCTTTAAAAGTCCATGTTTCACATGTAACGCAATCCATTAAACAATACGTAAGAAAACACAAAGAAGATTTTAAAACTGCTTCTATTTTACTTATTTTAAATGGCGTTATTATTGGTAGTGTATACACTACCAATCTTCTTAATGAAAAAAATACCGACTTAGTACCTCATGAGACTTATCAGGATGTGATGAAAAATCAAAAACCAAATATTCCAGATACCATTCAAATTGCTAAGGCAGAATTGGTAGAAGACGAATCTGAATCGAAAGAAGAGACTCCTTCTAATGATTCTAATATTTATTCTAATACAAATACAGTGGGGCAAGGAATGGTAATTCCAATACAACTTGAAAATGGAAGTATTGTACAAATGAATTTAGAAGACTATGTTGTAGGGGTAGTAGCTGCTGAAATGCCAGCAGTATTTGATATAGAGGCTCTAAAAGCACAAGCAATCGCTTGTAGAACTTATGCCTTAAAAAAAGTAGCAGAAGGAACGATTTTAAATACCACTTCGCAATACCAGAATTATCAAAATGAAAACGAATTAAAAAATAAATGGGGAGATTCTTTTGATACCTATTATACCAAAGTCCAAAATGCAGTATATTCTACACAAGGAATTTGTGTTACTTATAACGGAAACTATATTGATGCGCTATATTTTGCAATTAGTAACGGAAAAACAGAAGATCCCATTCATGTATGGGGATTTACTAGTCCATATTTAAAAAGTGTAGAAAGTGGTTTTGAATCAAGTGTAAGAGGATTTGCTTCCACTGTTAATGTTTCTAAAAGTGACTTTGCACAAAAATTAGGTGTCTCTTTAGAAGACTTAAATCATATTGAAATTATAGAGAAAACAACTGGAAACCGAGTAAAAACTTTAGTCGTTGGAAATCAAACATTTGATGGCGTTAAAATTCGTTCTTTGTTTGGATTAAGATCTGCAGATTTTACTATTAGTACTAAAGACGATTCAATCACATTTCAGGTTAAAGGATATGGCCATGGAGTTGGTATGAGTCAATATGGTGCCAATGAGCTTGCTAAACAAGGATACAATTACGAATCCATTTTACATTATTATTATACAGGTGTTTCTGTCCAGAAAATGGTATAATATTGCAAATATACAAAGATAAGGTTATAATACTATATTATAATTTTATCTTTTATTTTTTGCTTAGAAAGAAGGAGTTATGGAAATTGAAAATTTAAAAGAATGTTCTGTTCAATCGATATCAAATTCATTACATTCATTAGCTAAAAATGTATTAAATTCTATTGATAAGACTTTGTTAAATGAAAAAAGATATACCATAGATCGTTTCGAAAATGATTTTGCAGTATGTGAAGAAAACTCAACACAAAAAATGGTGGATATCCCTATTTCATTACTTCCACAAAATGTAAAAGAACAAGACATATTAAGTTTTATCGATGGTGTTTATACCATCAACTTACAAGCTACTAATTTAGCAAAAGAAAAAATATTAGACAAAACAAAAGAATCTTTTAAAAACTAGCATATTTTTTCTTAATTTACACAACCTATAAATGGTGATATTATGAACATTATGCACAAAAAAGAAATTTTTGAAGGAAAAGAAAGAGACGTAATCTATGTTTCTTATCCTGCAGAATATGAATTTGGATTAGATTTTGATTCTTTAAAGCAACATGTTCAAAACATTGTAGATAATATTCGAAAATTTGCTGTAGAACATGCTTCTAGCTTTTCACCAGAAGGTGCAGTGTTGGTTTTAAATGGAGTAGCAATGGGATCCATTGTTTCTTCTAAACTAACTTTAAGTAAAAAAGGAAAAACATAAAAATGTTAAAAATAACATAAAAACAAAATACTATTAAGTTATTTTTTCTATTTTACTTCATTTTTACAATTCCCTGTTTCAAAAAATTCTTTTATATTATCTAAAGAAACAAGTGCAATTTTATCTAAAGCTTCTCTTGTAAAGAAAGCTTGATGAGAGGTAATAACAACATTTGGCATAGATAAAAGAATAGATAAATCTTTATCTCTTTTATATGAATTTGACATATCATTTAAGAAAAATTCTTCTTCATCTTCGTACACATCTAACCCTAATCCTGCAATTTTATTACTCTCTAACATGGCAATTAAATCATCGGTATCAATTAATTTTCCTCTGCTTGTATTAATAATAACGACACCATCTTTCATTTTTTCTATACTATTTTTATTAATTATTTTATTGGTTTCTTTTGTTAAAGGACAATGTAATGAAATAATATCTGCTCTTTTATATAGTTCATCTAAAGAAACATATTCAAAGCCTAATTCTTTTTCTGCCTCTTTATTTTCAAAAACATCATAAGCGACTACATTGGTTCCAAACCCTTTCATAATTTGAATAAATACTCGCCCAATTTTTCCAGTACCAATTACTCCCACTGTTTTTCCATGAATATCAAATCCAAGTAATCCATTTAATGTAAAATTATATTTTTTGGTTCTTTGATATGCTTTATATATTTTTCTATCAACACTTAGTAATAACGCAACCGCATGTTCTGCCACCGCATAAGGAGAATATTCTGGAACACGTACTACTTTTAATCCTTCTGGTAAATTTTCAATATCTACATTGTTATATCCAGCACAACGCAAAACAAGTAATTTTACTCCACAGTCTTTTAATATTCTTAATGTCTCTTTATCCGCACGATCATTTACAAAGATACATACTGCGTCATATCCTTGTGCAAGAGGAGCAGTTTCTTCATTTAGCTTCGTTTCTAAATATTTAATTTCATAATGATAATTTTGATTGTATTCATCAAATAACTTTTTGTCATATTCTTTTGTATCAAAAAATAATATTTTTTGCATAAAAATGCCTCCTTTTTCTTTTTTTTGCAGTTATATATTATATCATTACAATGATTTTTCTGCAACTTTCTACAGAAATTTCGTATAATACTATATATTATTTTGCATAATCTTGAATATATTTATACGTAATGATATAATTTTTTTGTTGAGGTGTGTTATGTTTTTTTCAAGAAGAAATTTATTAAATGAATATCCTATTTACCAAACAGATGTAAAAGCAATTGGCTCTGATGTGAATCTCTTAGATGAGTGTTTAGAATATTATCAATTGGTAGAAGATTTAATACAAGATGATGTAGTACTAAAAATGTTTGATTATATGCAACATGGAACTACTACCTGCTATGAACATTGTATCAATGTCTCTTATTACAGTTACAAAATGGCAAAGCATTTTGGACTAGATATAAAATCTACTGCAAGAGGTGCTTTATTACATGATTTATTCCTATATGACTGGCATAAAACTATGCTTCGTGAACCTTTATTTCAAAAACACGCATTTTCTCATCCTAAAAAAGCTTTAGAAAATGCTATGCAATACTTTCATTTAAATGAAAAAGAGCAAGATATTATTGTGAAACATATGTGGCCTTTAACGATAAAATTACCTAGGTACAAAGAAAGCTATATTGTCATGTTTATGGATAAATATTGTTGTTTACTAGAAACATTTTTACCTTTATTTCACAGAATTAAAATGATAAAAAGAGTAAATTATTTATAATTTTTACAGTATGTATTGACATTTCTTTTTTATGGTGCTATAATAGTTATTGCTTAAGGGAGTGTGGCGGAACTGGCAGACGCACAGGACTTAAAATCCTGCGAGCCTCAAAACTCGTACCGGTTCGATTCCGGTCACTCCCACCAATGACGTATCTGTTCGAACTAACAGATAGAAAAAATCATTCAAGTAGTTGGATGATTTTTTTCTTTGCCCAAAAAACATCATCCAATATTCTAAAAAGAAAGGATGGTGCTTGAAATGAAGATAATTAAAAAAGAATTACGATTTGAGGAAAACTTAAAGAAAAGATTAGAATTTATATGTGATTTCTCAAAGGTTACTCCTACTTTTGTTAATGGTAGCATAAGAAAAATTGAGAAAACCAATATTTCTTATATTGAGCCACATAGAGTGATAGTAAAAGATACTACATTTCTCGTCTTTAACTATTCTAATGATGTTTATATATCCAATCTGACAAAAAAGATAAAATTATCAGAATTAGAAGATTATATAAACAGTATAAAATAGCCAAAAAGTTTGACATTTCTGAAAATCGTGATATAATACTGACAATAAATT